>JAIRWW010000243.1 GCA_031268685.1 Azoarcus sp. | reverse complement strand
GGCCGGGGAGGGCACAGCCGGGAAGTGCTTTCGAGGCTGGATGTGACGGGCAGGCTGATCGCGCTCGACCGCGATCCGCAGGCAATCGCCGCCGGAAGCGCTATAGACGATGCCCGCTTCACGCTCGTCCATGCGCCGTTCGGCAGTCTGGCCGCAGTGCTGGATCGCCTCGGCGTGGAGGGGGTCGACGGCGTGCTGCTCGATCTGGGGGTGTCTTCGCCACAGCTCGACGAGGCGGCGAGGGGAATGAGTTTCAGGTTCGATGCGCCGCTCGACATGCGCATGGACACCAGCCGCGGCCAGACCGCGGCGCAATGGCTGGCGGATGCTTCCGTCGGCCAGATAACGGAGGTGCTCAGGGAATATGGGGAAGAACGGTTTGCTCATGCGATTGCAAAGGCGATTGCAATTGCTCGGACAAGGGGCGCTATTGCAACCACAGGGCAACTTGCCGAGATCGTGGAACAGGCGGTCCGTACACGCGAGCCGGGGCAACACCCGGCGACGCGCAGCTTCCAGGCTTTACGGATTTTCATTAATCAGGAACTAGAGGAGTTGTCCCGGGTGCTGCCAGTCTGCGTAAAGCGCCTGCGCGCCGGGGGACGATTGGTGGTGATCAGCTTTCATTCGCTTGAAGATCGCATCGTCAAGCGCTTTATGCGCGACGAGGCGCGTCCGCCGCAATTGCCGGCGCGCCTGCCCGTGCGCGCGTCGGAATTGCCGCCGCCCAGGCTTGCCCTGGTCGGGCGGGCGCAGCGGCCCGGCGCAGGCGAGACGGCGGCCAATCCACGCGCGCGCAGCGCGGTGATGCGGGTCGCCGAAAGGCTGGGAGGGCTGGCGGCATGATCCGTTTCGATGCTTTCCTTGCCGCCCTGTTGATCGTGCTCGCCGCGGCCAGCGCCCTGGGGGTGATCGCCTCTCAGCACGAAACCCGCAAGCTGCACGATGCTTTCGAGCGCGAGCAAAACCGCGCGCAAAGTCTGGATGTGGAATGGGGCCGTCTGCAAATCGAGCAAAGCTCCCTGGTCGATCATCGCCGGGTCGAAAAAATCGCGCGCGAAAAGCTGGACATGTCGCCGCCGCAGTCCGGACAAATCGTCGTGCTGGAGGGCCAGCCATGACACGGGCGCGGACACGGAAAGCCGTCACCTTCAACCACAATCCTTTGCTTCAGCTCGGCCTTCAGCGGTGGCGCGCCCGGCTGGTGCTGCTGGTGCTGCTTGTGGGCATGGCCGTGCTGTTGGGACGTTCGTTGTATCTGCAAGGCGTCCGTAACGAGTTTCTCCAGGCCAGGGGCGAATCGCGCTATGCGCGGGTGCTCGAAGTGCCAGCCACGCGCGGGCGAATCTCCGACCGTAACGGCAATCTGCTGGCGGTCAGCACGCCGGTGCATTCGGTCTGGGCGATCCCGTCCGACGCCAGTCAGCTAGAGCCAGGGCAGCTGCGGCAATTGGCGCAACTGCTCGAAATGGATGTTGCCGATCTCAACGCCCGCTTTGCCGCCGGACGCGATTTTGTTTTTCTCAAGCGTCAGGTTTCGCCGGAACTCGCCGAGAAAATCGCGGCGCTCGACCTGCCCGGCATTCATCAACAAAAAGAGTTCCGCCGCTTTTATCCGAGCGGCGAGGTCATGGCGCACATGCTCGGCTTCACCGGTGTCGAAGATCACGGGCAGGAGGGCATCGAACTGGCTTTCGAGCGCGTGCTGGCGGGGCAGGCGGGGACGAAGCGGGTCGTCAAGGACAGGCGCGGACAGGTGGTCGAGGATGTCAAACCCATCCATCAGCCGCGCGACGGCAAGGACGTGGTGCTGGCTATGGATGCCGGCATACAGTATCTGGCCTATGCGGCCTTGCGCAATGCGGTGCAGCAGCACAATGCCAGGGCGGGGTCGGTGGTGGTGCTCGATGTGCAGACCGGGGAAGTGCTGGCGCTGGTCAATGCGCCGACCTTCAATCCCAACAACCGCGCCCATCTTACCGGCGCGCAATTGCGCAATCGCGTCTTTACCGATGCCTTCGAGCCGGGTTCGATCATGAAGCCCTTCGTTGCTGCAATGGCGCTGGAAAGCGGCAAATTCCGGGCAACGACATCGATAGATACCAATGCCGGACATTTTGTCGTCGGCAATCGCACGATCCACGACACGCATCCTTATCGCACGCTCACCGTGGCCGAGGTCATCCAGAAGTCGTCCAATATCGGCGCGGCCCGAATGGCGCTGGAATTCGATCCGGAGTCCATGCGGGGCTTCTACGCCCGGCTGGGTTTCGGTTCTCCGCTCCAACTGGGTTTTCCGGGCGAGGCCAGCGGCAATCTGCGTCCGGCGCGGGACTGGAAGCCTATCGAACAGGCTACGATGTCCTATGGCCATGGTATTTCAGTAACTTTGATCCAGATTGCACGCGCTTATCTTGCCTTCGCCCGCGACGGCGAATTGCTGCCGCTGTCGCTTACCCGCGTCGAGGCGCCGCCATTGGGAACGCGCGCTTTTTCGCCGCAGGTGGCGCGCGAGGTGCGCCATATGATGGAAACGGTCGTCAATCCGGGCGGCACCGCCACCAGGGCGCGCGTCACGGGCTACCGGGTTGCGGGCAAGACCGGCACCGCCAACAAAATCGAGGGCGGACGCTATGTAAACAGATACGTGTCGTCCTTCGTCGGTCTTGCGCCGGTATCGAATCCGAGGCTGGTCGTGGCGGTAATGATCGACGAGCCGTCGGCGAACCAGCATTTCGGCGGCATGGTGGCGGCCCCGGTGTTCGCGCAAGTGGCCGAAGGTTCGCTGCGCGCGCTCGGCGTTGCGCCCGATGCGCCGCTGGCCCCCCTGCAACTGACCGCGATGGCGCAAGAAAACGCAGCGCGCGGCCGGGCCGGAGGGGGCATGTGATGCGCGCCGCCGACGTACTCGCCCTGCTTGCCAGCGCCGGTATAAAGCCGCGCGGCATAAGCGCCGATTCGCGCCGCGTCGTTGCGGGTGATGTTTTCATCGCCTGGCCGGGCGCGGCTAGCGACGGACGGCGCTACATCGACAGCGCTCTTTCACGCGGCGCAGTAGCCGTGCTCCACGAGAGCGGCGACGGGTTTTCCCTGCCCGCGGCGGATCGGCCCGTGTTCGCCGTCGAAGGTTTGCGCTCGCTGGCCGGGCATCTGGCGCATGAAATTTACGGACACCCCTCGGAGAAGCTGTGGCTGGCCGGTGTAACGGGCACAAACGGCAAGACCACGGTCAGCCAATGGCTTGCGTGCGCGCTGGAGACGCTCGGCGTGCATTGCGGGGTAATCGGCACGCTGGGCAACGGTTTTCAGGGTGCGCTTACCGCCGGACTCAACACCACGCCGGATGCGCTCGACCTGCACCGCCTGCTCGCGGGTTTTGTCCATGATGGCGCGCGCGCGGCAGCGATGGAAGTCTCGTCGATCGGCCTGGACCAGGAGCGGGTAAGCGGCGCACGGTTCAAGTCGGCGATCTTCACAAATCTCACGCGCGACCACATTGATTATCACGGCTCGATGCAGGCGTATGGCGCGGCCAAGGCGCGGTTTTTCGGTCTGCCCGGCCTCGATACCGCTGTGATAAACCTCGATGACGATTTCGGATTCGATAACGCAAGGCATCTGGCCGCGCGCGGTATCAAGACGATCGGCTATACCCTGGCCGCGTCGCGCACCGCCCCGCCGGGCGTGCTGACGCTCATCGGCGAGAACCTGCGCGCCAGCTCCACGGGGATCGAATTCGAGACGGTATGGGAAGGAAGGCGGGAAAGCTTGGACGTCCGCATGGCTGGCGCTTTCAACATATCCAATTTGCTTGCGGTGATCGGCGCCCTGCTTGGACGCGGTGAGTCGCTGGATGATGTACTGCGGGCGGCGCGGATGCTGACGCCGCCGCCGGGCAGGATGCAGCTAGTGGGTGGAGAGGACGAACCGCTTGTGATTGTCGACTATGCCCATACCCCCGATGCGCTCGCCAAGGTGCTCGAAGCCGCGCGCTCTACCGCGCATTCGCGCGATGGCCGCCTGATTTGCGTCTTCGGCTGCGGCGGCGACCGCGATGCAGGCAAGCGCCCGCAAATGGGCGAGATCGCAAGCAGGCTCGCCGACCGCGTGATCGTCACCAGCGACAATCCGCGCAATGAAGAACCGAAGTGCATCGTCGCCGACATCCTCGCGGGCGCGGGGCCGCAGGCCGAAACCGTAATCGAACGCGCGGCGGCCATCCGCGCGGCAGTGCGCGATGCTGTGGCGGAAGATGTCATAGTCGTCGCTGGAAAAGGGCATGAGCCTTATCAGGAAATACATGGAAAAAGATTTTCGTTTTCAGATATCGACCAGGCTGGGCAGGCGCTCGCAGCCTGGCGGGAGGTAGTGAATTTATGATGACATTGACCGAAGCCGCAACTCTGCTTGCCGCGCACGAAGCGCGTGCAACGAGCGGCATCCGTTTCGACGCTGTGGGCACGGACAGCCGCGCTGTCACGCCCGGACAATTGTTCGTCGCCTTGCGCGGCGAACGTTTCGATGGCCACGATTTCGCCGAGGCCGCGCTGGCCAGCGGCGCGGCGGCGGCAATGGTCGATGCGCGCTGGGCGGCGGAGCATCCGCAAAACGAAGCAGCCTTGCTCATCGTCGACGACACCCGCCTCGCCCTGGGCGCACTGGCGGCAGGCTGGCGCGCCCGTTTCCGTATTCCGCTCATAGGCGTGACCGGCAGCAACGGCAAGACCACGGTCAAGGAGATGATTGCCGCGATTTTGCGTGCCTGGGCCGGGCGAGACGATGCGGTGCTCGCTACCCATGGCAATTTCAACAATGACATCGGCCTGCCATTGACGCTGCTCGGCCTGCGCGCCGGACACAAGGCGGCAGTGATCGAGATGGGCATGAACCATCCCGGCGAAATCGCTTACCTGACTGGCCTGGCGCGTCCGACGGTGGCGCTGGTCAACAACGTGCAGCGCGCGCACCTCGAAGGACTGGGCACGCTTGCCGAGGTCGCAAGAGAAAAAGGCCATATCTACGACGGTCTCGGCGACGAAGGCATCGCCATCGTCAATGCTGATGATCCATACATCGCCGAACTGCTCCTGGCTCTGGAGGGCCACAAGTGGATCAGCTTCGGTTTGGGCATACGCCGGCAGGCGGAGGTAAAGGGGAGCTACACACCGCACGGCCTGGGGGCAAAGCTTCACATCGAGACGCTCGACTGGGGCGAGACCGACTGCAACTTGCGGGTACCGGGCGAGCATAACGTCCTGAACGCGCTGGCCGCCACCGCCGCCTGCCTTGCCGCGGGCGCGCCGCTTGCGGCAGTGACGGCCGGACTCGGCGACTACGAAGGCACCCGCGGCCGCCTGCAACGGCGGACGGGGCCGAAGGGGGCGCTGATACTGGATGACAGCTACAACGCCAATCCAGATTCGGTTCGCGCCGCAATCGACGTGCTCGCCGCCATGCCCGGCCAGACTTTTCTTGTCCTCGGCGACATGGGCGAAGTGGGTGAAACCAGCGCACAGGCGCACGACGAAATCGGCGGCTATGCAAAAAGCAAGGGCATCGGCGGCCTGTACACGCTCGGCGCCATGAGCGCCGTGGCCGTGCGTAATTTCGGTGAAGGCGGACGGCACTTCGGTTCGCCCGATGCCCTGGCGGCAGCGCTTGCACCCAGGCTCGATGCCGATACCACAGTGCTGGTAAAAGGTTCGCGCTTCATGCGCATGGAACGAGTGGCGAACGCGCTTGCCGCGCACCCCGCCGGACACCCTGGAGAGGCCTGACCGATGCTGCTCGAACTCTCGCAATGGATCGCCCAGCACATTCGCGGCTTCAGTGTGCTCAACTACATCACGCTGCGCACGGTGCTGTCGGCAATGACGGCGCTTTTCTTCTCGCTCGCCGTCGGGCCGAGGGTGATCCGCTGGCTGGCGGCAAAGAAAATCGGCCAGGCGGTGCGGCTCGACGGACCACAGACGCATCTGACCAAATCGGGCACGCCCACGATGGGCGGCATCCTGATTCTGATAGCGGTAGCAGTCACCACGCTTCTGTGGAGCGACCTTTCCAACCGCTACGTCTGGACGGTACTCGTGGTCACGCTCGGCTTCGGCATCATCGGCTGGTACGACGACTGGAAAAAAGTCGTCTACCGCGACCCGAACGGCCTTGCGGCGCGCTGGAAATTCTTCTGGCAATCGGTGCTCGGCATCGGGGCCGCGCTCTTTCTTGCTTTCTCCACCGACAATCCAGCGCAGACGGAATTCATCGTGCCCTTCTTCAAGAGCATCGCATATCCGTTGGAGAACATCGGTTTCGTCGCGCTTACATACTTCGTCATCGTCGGCACATCCAACGCGGTCAATCTCACCGACGGGCTGGACGGCCTCGCCATCATGCCGACGGTGATGGTTGCTGGCGCTTTCTGCATCTTCGCCTATGCAACTGGCAATGCCGAGTTCTCCAAATACCTGTTGATTCCTTACGTGCCCGGCGCTGGCGAGTTGTGCATCGTGCTCGGCGCCATCGCCGGGGCAGGACTCGGCTTCCTGTGGTTCAACGCCTACCCGGCGGAAGTCTTCATGGGTGATGTCGGGGCGCTCGCGCTGGGCGCGGCGCTGGGCTGTGTGGCCGTGATCGTGCGCCAGGAAATCGTGCTTTTCATCATGGGCGGGCTGTTCGTCGCTGAAACGCTCTCGGTCATGGTGCAGGTGAGCTGGTTCAAATACACCAAGAAAAGATTCGGACAAGGGCGGCGCATCCTGCTCATGGCGCCGCTGCATCACCACTTCGAGCAAAGCGGCTGGAAAGAAACGCAGGTGGTGGTGCGCTTCTGGATCATCACCATCATGCTGGTGCTTTTCGGCCTTTCGACCTTGAAGCTGAGATAGAAATGGAATTGGCGCGCAAACGCTTCCTCGTAGTGGGCCTGGGCGAATCCGGGCTGGCAATGGCGAAATGGCTCCATGCCAGGGGCGCTTTCGTGCGTGTCGCCGACAGCCGGGAAGATCCGCCCAATCGCACAGCGCTGGCCGCCGCCGCGCCGGACATCGAAGTTATCGCCGGGCCGTTCCAGACCGAAACGTTTGCGGAAGCCGATTACTTTGCGCTGTCGCCCGGCGTGCCCGTGACAACGCCAGCGCTGGCCACAGCCATCGCCGCCGGAAAAGCGCCGGTCGTCTCCGAAGCCGATCTGTTCGCCGATGCAATCGCCGAATATGCGCCAGAGACTAAAGTGCTGGCAATCACCGGCAGCAACGGCAAGACCACGACCACGGCCCTGAGCGCGCATCTGCTGAACGGAGCCGGTATTCCGGCCATCGCCTGCGGCAACATCTCGCCGTCGCTGCTCGATGCCTTGATGACAGCGCTGGACGCGGACAGCCTGCCGCAAGCCTGGGTGCTGGAGCTGTCGAGTTTTCAGCTGGAGATCACGCACCGGCTGGCGGCGCATGCCGCAACGGTGTTGAACGTGAGCGAAGACCATTTGGACCGCTACGATTCCATGGCCGGATACGCCCAGGCCAAGGCGCGCATCTTCCAGAATCCAGCCACCGTGCGCGTGCTCAACCGCGACGACGACCGCAGCCTGAGCCTGGGGGGCTGCGGCCCCGGCATAGTGACTTTCGGCCTCGGCCCCGCGCCGCGCGCCGGGCACTACGGCATCGAGCAGGACGCCATCCATTTCGGCAAGAATCGCTTGATTGGCCTCGGCGAACTGCCGCTCAAAGGATTGCACAATGCCGCCAACACCATGGCGGCGCTAGCCCTGTGCAATGCCATTGGCGTGAACGCCGAACAAGTTCTGCCCGCGCTCGGGACTTTCAAAGGGCTGCCGCATCGCGTCGAAGCCATCGCTGAAATCGGCGGCGTGCTGTATGTAGACGATTCCAAGGGCACCAACGTTGGCGCTACGCTTGCCGCCATCGAAGGCATGGGCAGACCTGTCGCCGTCGTCCTCGGCGGCGACGGCAAAGGGCAAGACTTCTCGCCGCTGAAAGCCGCGCTTGAAGCGCATGGCCGGGCTGTTGCGCTGATTGGCCGCGACGGCCCAATCATCGCCGCCGCCATCGCTGGCTGCGGCTTGCCCACAGAATCTTTTTCCAGCCTCGATGCAGCCGTGCGCTGGCTCGCAGCAGGTGCGCGCAGCGGCGATTGCGTGCTGCTGTCGCCCGCCTGCGCGAGTTGGGACATGTTCCGCAACTACGCCCACCGCGCCGAAGTCTTCGCCGAAACGCTGCGGACGCTAGCGGGAGACGGACGATGAGACTCGCCGCCGCCCTGTGGAAAGGCATCTTCTCCGCGTCCGACGAGCGCGACGGCAATATCGCCGCGCGCACGGTCGGGCGACTGGTCAAACCGCAAGCGCCGGTAAGCGAACTCGACCCGGCCTTGAGTTGGTCGGCGGCGATCTTGCTCGTGTTCGGGGTGGTCATGGTCTATTCGGCCTCGATCGCCACAGCCGAAGGCAGCAGCTATACCGGCTACCAGGCCGATTACTTCCTGATCCGGCATGTGTTGTTCCTGATCTCGGGTCTGGTGGCGGGGCTGGTCGCCTTTCGCATTCCGATGGTGCAGTGGCAACGCATGGCGCCATGGCTGTTCCTGTGCGGAGTCGCCCTGCTTGCAGTGACGCTGATACCCGGCGTCGGTCACAAGGTCGGCGGCGCGCGGCGCTGGTTGCAAATGGGGCCGGTCAATTTGCAGGCATCCGAGTTGATGAAGCTTTTCGTGGCGATCTACGCCGCCGACTACACGGTGCGCAAGCTCGATGTCATGTCGAGCTTCAAAAAAGGCTTCATGCCCATGATGGTCGTAATCCTGTTCGTGGGCTGCCTGCTCCTGTTCGAGCCGGATTTCGGCGCTTTCGTGGTCGTCGTCACCATAGCGTTCGGGGTGCTTTTCCTCGGCGGCGTCGGCCTGCGTGTGTTCACCCTGTTGGGCACGGCGGCGCTGATCGGCTTCGTCCTGCTTATCTGGGTTTCCCAGTACCGGCGCGACCGCATCTTCGGCTTCATGAATCCCTGGGCCGACCCTTTCGGCGACGGATACCAACTCACGCACGCGCTGATCGCCTTCGGGCGCGGCGAATGGTTCGGGGTGGGCCTCGGCGGCAGCATAGAGAAACTTTTCTATCTTCCCGAACCGCACACCGATTTCCTGCTCGCGGTAATCGCCGAAGAACTCGGCTTCGTCGGCGTACTGGCCGTCGTCGCGCTATTTGCGATCCTGGTGCAGCGCGCCTTCGTCATCGGGCGCGAGGCAATTCAACTCGAACGCTATTTTTCCGGGCTGGTGGCACAGGCGATCGGCTTGTGGATCGGCATACAGGCTTTCATCAGCATGGGCGTAAACATGGGCCTGCTGCCAACCAAGGGACTGACCCTGCCGCTGATGAGCTATGGCGGCTCCGGCCTGCTCGCCAACTGCCTGGCTCTCAGCATCCTGTTGCGCATAGATTGGGAACTGCGGATGCTGAAGCGAGGAGGGAAGACATGAAGACGGCGCTTATCATGGCCGGTGGCACCGGCGGGCACATCTTCCCCGGCATCGCCATCGCCGAATGCCTGCGCGAACGCGGCTGGGATATCGTCTGGCTCGGCAACCCCGACGGCATGGAAGCGCGCCTTGTGCCCGCGCGCGGCTACCGGACGGAATGGCTGCGCTTCGGCGCCCTGCGCGGCAAGGGCATCGCGCGCAAACTGCTGCTGCCGTTCAACCTCGCCTCGGGATGCCGTAAAGCCCTGGGAATATTGTCCCGCGTGCGCCCTGACGTCGTCGTCGGCCTGGGCGGCTACATTACCTTCCCCGCCGGGATGATGGCGGCGCTTTCCAGGCGGCCCCTGATCCTGCACGAACAAAATTCCATCGCCGGGCTTGCCAACAAGGTACTGGCCCGAATGGCCGCCCGCGTATTCACGGGCTTTCCCGATGCCCTGCCCGGGGCGCAATGGGTGGGCAATCCGGTGCGCGCCGAGATCGCAGCCCTTCCCCCGCCCGCCGAACGCTTCGCCGGACGCGCGGGACGCCTGAAGCTGCTTGTGGTAGGCGGCAGCCTGGGCGCGGCGGCGCTCAACGACACGGTACCGCGCGCGCTGGCGCAAATACCGCGCGAGAGCCGCCCCGAAGTCGTCCATCAGGCTGGCGAAAAACAGATCGACACGCTGCGGACTGCCTATGCCGAAGCCGGGGTCGAAGGCGATTTGCGTCCATTTATCGACGACATGGCAAGCGCCTATGGCGAAGCCGACATCGTGCTGTGCCGGGCGGGCGCGCTCACCATCGCTGAACTGACGGCGGCGGGCGCGGCAAGCGTGCTGGTGCCCTTCCCCTACGCAGTCGACGATCACCAGACCGCCAACGCGCGTTTTCTTTCCACACGCGATGCGGCCCGGCTCGTGCCGCAGCCGGAATTGAACCCTGAAAAACTGGCGGCGATATTAACCGGCCTGGAACGCGGCCAACTCTTGAGCATGGCCGAAAACGCCCGCGCACTGGCGCAGCCGTCCGCCGCCAGCGAAGTAGCAAAAGCCTGCGAAGAACTCACAGGCGAGGAAAAAGCATGAGGCGCAAGGTCAAGAACATCCATTTTGTGGGCATAGGCGGCTCGGGCATGAGCGGCATCGCTGAAGTGCTCGCCAATCTGGGCTACCAAGTGTCCGGCTCCGACCTCAGCGCTTCCGCTGTCACCGAGCGGCTGGCGGCGCAAGGCATTCGCGTCGTCATCGGACACGCGGCGGAAAACATCGCGGGCGCACACGCGGTAGTGGCTTCAACTGCGGTCAAGGCCAACAATCCGGAAGTGGAAGCCGCCCGCGCGGCGGGCATACCGGTCGTGCCGCGTGCGCAGATGCTCGCCGAACTGATGCGGCTCAAGCAAGGCATCGCCATAGCTGGCACACATGGCAAGACCACGACGACGAGCCTCGTCGCCAGCATCCTGGGCGAAGCCGGCTTCGATCCCACTTTCGTGATCGGCGGACGCCTGAACGCCGCGGGCGTGAATGCCCGTCTGGGCAAGGGCGATTTCCTGGTCGCCGAAGCGGACGAATCGGATGCTTCCTTTCTGTACCTGAACCCGGTGATCTCGGTCGTTACCAACATCGATGCGGATCACATGGAAACCTACGGGCACGACTTCGAGCATCTGAAGCAGACCTTCGTAGAGTTCCTCAACCGCCTGCCCTTCTACGGCGTCGCGGTACTGTGCGAGGACGACCCGAACGTGCGGGAAATCCTGCCGCGCGTCTCGAAACAAGTCGTGCGCTATGGGCTGGACCCGAACGCCAGCATTTACGCCGAAAACATCCGCGCCGAAGGCGGGCGCATGCTTTTCGACGTGGTCAGGGGCCACGACCGGGCGAACCGCCTGCCCATCGAACTCAATGCGCCGGGCAGGCACAACGTACTGAACGCGCTCGCCGCCATCTGCGTGGCAAGCGAGGTGCAAGCGCCGGACGAAGCCATAGTCAAGGCCCTGGCAGAGTTCCGGGGCGTGGGACGGCGTTTCCAGCGCCATGGCGACATCGCCCTGCCATCCGGCGGGCATTTCACCCTCATCGACGACTACGGCCATCATCCGGTGGAAATGGCGGCAACGCTGGCGGCGGCGCGCGGCGCGTTTCCCGGACGGCGGCTGGTGCTTGCCTTCCAGCCGCACCGCTACACCCGTACCCGCGACTGCTTCGAGGGCTTCGTAAAAGTGCTCTCCAGCGTCGAAGCCTTGTTGCTCGCCGACGTATACGCAGCGGGCGAAGCGCACATCGTCGCCGCCGACGGGCGCACGCTGGCGCGCGCCCTGCGGGTAGCAGGCAAGGTAGAACCAATATTCATCGAGGACATCGCCGAAATGCCAGCGCGGATTTTGGAAATTGCCCGCGATGGCGACGTAGTGCTGACGATGGGCGCAGGCTCCATCGGCGGCGTTTCCCAAAAAATCACCAACCTGAAAATACCGGATGCTCGGACATGAGTGAAACAAAACAAGATTTCGGCAAGGTCGCTGTACTGATGGGCGGCATATCGGGCGAACGCGAAGTTTCCCTGAACAGCGGCAAGGGCGTGCTGGCGGCGCTGCGCGCCCAGGGCGTCGACGCGCATGCCTTCGACCCCGCCGAAGAGCCGCTCGACGCGCTAAGAGCCTTTGCCCGCGTATTCATCGCCCTGCACGGCGGCTACGGCGAAAACGGCGCGATCCAGGGCGCGCTGGAAATAATGGGCATCCCCTACACCGGCCCCGGCGTGATGGCTTCGGCCATCGGCATGGACAAATTCCGCACAAAACTGATCTGGCAGGCGGCGGGGCTGCCCGTGCCGGAATACGCGATGCTCGACGAAAACACGGACTTCGCCGCGGTGGAAAAACGCCTGGGCCTGCCGCTTTTCGTGAAACCGGCGCGCGAGGGATCTTCCATCGGCGTTTTCATGGTCACGGAAGCCGGAAAACTGAAAGACGCCTTCCTTGCCGCCCGCGAGCACGGCTCGCTGATCATGGCGGAAAAAGGCGTCATGGGCGGCGAATACACGGTGGCAGTGCTTGACGGCGAAACCCTGCCCATCGTCAAGATCGAACCGGCCACGGCTTTCTACGACTACGAAGCCAAATACCTGCGCGACGATACCCGCTACATCTGCCCGGCCGAGTTGCCCGCGGCGAAAACCGCCGAAATCCAGGCCGGGGCGCTCAAAGCATTCCGGGCGCTCGGGGGCGCGGGCTGGGGCCGGGTAGACTTTCTGATGGACGAAGCGGGCAAACACTACTTCCTGGAGATCAACACCGCACCGGGCATGACCACCCATTCGCTAGTGCCGATGTCGGCGCGCCAGACCGGCCTCTCGTTTGAAGCGCTGTGCCTGAAAATTCTCGCTGGAGCGCGCCTTGGCTGAAAAAAGCGCGCCCGCCGCCATCGTTCGTCCCAGGCGTCCGCGCCCGGAGCGGCATACCGGCCTGTGGCACAAGCCGCAACTGCTCGACCTCGTCTCGGACGTGCTGCTGCTTTTCGCCGCCATCGGCCTGGGCTGGGCGCTGGTGACCTGGGCGCTGTCGCGCCCGTTTTTCCCTCTGCGCGAATTGGTGCTGAAAACGCCGCCCACGCAGGTTACGCAAGCCCAAATCGAATACGTCGCCCGCACCGCAATCCACGGCAATTTCTTTACGGCCCAGCTTGGCGAGGTGCGCATCGCACTCGAAAAACTGCCCTGGGTGCGCCGCGCCGAAGTGCGCCGCATGTGGCCGGATGCCCTTGAACTGCGCATCGAAGAACACGATGCCATCGCCTACTGGAAAAACACGGGCAATGGCGACGACGTGCGCCTGATCAACCGCCAAGGCGAAGTCTTCACAGCATCGAGCGACATGAACATGCCGGAATTTTCCGGCCCACAGGGGACGGCGGCAAACATGCTGGAACGCTACACCGTCTATTCGGAAATGCTGGAACCCTTACGGGCAAAACTTGTCAGGCTGGACTTGTCGGCGCGCGGCGCCTGGCAATTGTGGCTCGACAGCGGCTTGACGATCATGCTTGGACGCGAACGGGAGCGCACGCCGCTGGATGCACGGCTGGCGCGGTTTGCCGCGGCCTGGCCGCAATTGCGGGAAAAACTCGGCGTGCAGCCCATGCGCGCCGACCTGCGCTATCCCGACGGCTTCGCACTGACGCTGACGGACAAACAAGACAGCGCCGCGACCGGCGGCGGGAATTGACAGGAAATGAGCAAGGAATACAAGGATCTGATCGTCGGCCTGGATATTGGCACATCCAAAGTCACCTGCATGGTGGCCGAGGTCAGGCCGGACGGGCGGCTGTCCGTCGTCGGCATCGGCACGCAGCCGACCAATGGCCTCAAACGCGGCGTAGTGGTCAATATAGAAGCCACCGTCGACGCAATATCGAGAGTAGTGCAGGAAGTCGAACTGATGGCGGCCTGCAAAATCCACGACCTCTACACCGGCATAGCGGGCAGCCACATCAAGAGCTTCAACTCCAACGGCATGGTGGCGATCAAAAACAAGGAAGTGATGCCGCTCGATGTCGAGCGCGTCATCGAAGTCGCCCGCGCAATGCCGATTCCGGCGGAACAGCAAATCCTGCACATCCTTACCCAGGAATTCATCATCGACGGCCAGGGCGGCGTGCGAGAACCCATCGGCATGAGCGGAGTCAAGCTCGAAGTCAAGGTGCACATCGTCACCGGCGCGGTATCGGCAGCACAAAATGTCATAAAATGCGTGCGCCGCTGCGGGCTTGAAGTCATGGATCTGATCCTGCAACCGTTGGCATCCAGCTATTCGGTACTCACCGAAGACGAAAAGGAACTGGGCGTATGCATGGTCGACATCGGCGGCGGCACAGCCGATCTGGCGGTTTTCACGCAGGGCGCGATTCGCCATACCGCGGTCATACCAGTGGCGGGCGATCTCGTGACCAACGACATCGCCATGACCCTGCGCACCCCGACCGCCGAAGCCGAGGAACTCAAGATTCGCCATGGCGTTGCCATGCATACGCTGGTTTCGCCAGAGGAAATGATAGAAGTGCCCGGCGTCGGCGACCGTCCGGCGCGGCTCCTGACGCGCCAGACGCTGGCCGATGTCATCGAGCCGAGGGTTTCGGAAATCTTCGATCTCGTCGTGGCCGAACTGCGCCGCAGCGGTTATGAAGAACTGCTTTCCTCGGGCATCGTGCTGACCGGCGGCGCATCGCTGATGCCGGGCATGGCCGAACTTGGCGAAGACATATTTCATATGCCGGTACGGGTTGCGCCTCCGCTCTATGAAGGCGGCCTTGCCGATGTGATTTGCCATCCGCAATATGCGGCGGCAATGGGGCTGGTGATCGAGGGTGCGGCACAGCGCCGCAGGGGTATACAAGCCCGCGACACCGGTGGAGTGAAACATTTTTTCGGGCGCTTGAAAGATTGGTTCGGGCGCAATTTTTGAGACCGTTTCGGCGGTCGGGCATGCGGCTCGCGGGCCGTGAACAGCGCAGCGAAGGGGGATCGAAAATGATGAAAAAACTATGCCCGGAGTGTGATCTAATTCGCTCCGTCATTCAAATTTGTGCGGTTGCAGCACGACACCGCAGCATGCCTGAACCCTCTCTCCAGGAGCATAAATAAATGTTTGAAATCACTGAAAAAAAAGAACAACGGTCCTCAAATGGCAGAACCATCATCAAAGTAGTCGGTGTTGGTGGCGCCGGATGCAATGCCGTTGACCACATGGTGCGGGAAGGCGTGCAAGGCGTCGAGTTTATTACTGCCAATACAGATGCGCAAGCATTGGCGCGCTGCCTCGCACCGGTCAGGATTCCGCTCGGCGCAACCGGGCTGGGCGCCGGTTCCAAGCCGGAAGCGGGCCGCGCCGCCGCGCAGGAATCGCACGATGCCATCGCCGCCGCGCTTGCCGACGCACACATGTGCTTCATAACCGGCGGCATGGGCGGCGGTACCGGCACGGGGGCCGCGCCCGTAGTGGCCGAAATTGCCAGGGAACTGGGCATTTTGTGCGTCGCTGTCGTCACAAAGCCGTTCGACTTTGAAAACCGCCTGCGGGTAGCCGAAAGCGGTATCGAAGAACTGAGCCGTTATGTCGACTCGCTGATCGTCGTCCTCAATGACAAACTGCTCGAAGTCTATGGCGAGGACGCCACCGTCGAAGAATGCTTCCGCGCCTCGGACAACGTGCTGTGCAAAGCGGTCGGCGGCATCTCCGAAATCATCAACGCGCCTGGCCTGGTCAACGTCGACTTCCAGGACGTGCGCACCGCGATGGGCGAAATGGGCCGCGCCATGATGGGTTCGGCGGAAGCCGCCGGCGTCGACCGCGCCAGGATAGCCGCCGAACAAGCCGTAGGCAGCCCGCTGCTCGAAGGCACCGAATTGTCGGGCGCGCGCTGCGTGCTCATCAACATCACCGCTGCCAAGGGATCGCTGAAGCTGGCCGAAGTGAGGCAGGCCGTGCACACCGTGCAGGCTTTCGCCGCACCGGAAGCCTTCGTCAAATACGGCACCGTGTTTGACGACAGCATGGACGACAACCTGCGCGTCACCGTGGTGGCGACCGGGCTTGGCGCGCCGCGCGCCACTTCGGCGTCGGCTTCGGCCTCGGCCTCGTACCAGCAGCAGACGGGAATCCACGTCGTGCGCGGAACGGGCACGCACGGCATGGCGGCTTACTCGGGCACGGCGAGCGGCTTCGATGAAGGCGACACCATTGCCACACCGGCGATCATCCGCAGCCGCCGCGGCAGCAGCAGCGGCGGTAGTGGCCGCGTCGAGCCTGTGAGCAACAGACGCAACAGCGGCAGCGGCGGGAACACCGCCGGAGCCACCGGCACGTACGCCCGACCCGCCTTCCTGCGGCGGCAGGCCGACTGAACGGCGGCAAGCGGGCGCGCAGCCATGGAGAATATGGCTGCCGTCCCGCACGAACGCGAAGCGCCAGAACACGGCGCTTCGCGTTCGTGCGTTTGTGCCCGTCCTGGCAACATACTTGCCATGGTAAGCTGACGGCGTATGGTGAATAAAATCGTGATAGCGCAACGCACCCTCAAATCAACCGTCAGCGCAACCGGCGTG
>JAIRWW010000225.1 GCA_031268685.1 Azoarcus sp. | reverse complement strand
AATTGGGCAATTTGCCTGCTGGAACTTCGGGACAGTTTGAATGTTTTTATTTATCGAGATTGGAAAAAGCATGAGTAAAAGTTTATTATTGCAGAGACCTGTAAATGAGAAGCCGGGTGGGTTGGTTCTACGCCAGGGTGATTATTGTTTATGGGTAAACTCTCGTTTTAATCAACTTGGTTTGTAATATGACTTCTCTTATTACCAATGGTTTGGCCCAGGAAGTAGAACGAATCAATGCTGCGATCCGGACGGAGCCGCTTGCGGCTTCTCACCGTATGGCATTGGCGCAGTTGCGCTTGGTGCAAGGGGAATACGCAAAAGCCTTGCAGCAGTTGCAACTCGCTTGCCAATTCGATGCGGATCTGGCTCCGGAGGCGCAATTGATCCGGGCGCTCGTGCGCGCCGAGCAGACCCGCGAGGCTGTGTTCGGTGGAAAAATCCTGCCTGATTTGCTGACGCCGCCATCGGCATGGCTCGAAGGCATGATCGCCGCTTTGCGCGAGGATGGCGTCAAAGCCGCCGAAATGCGGCAGGAGGCTTTGTCCGAGGCTCTGCCAAGCCGGGGGCGCTATGGCGAAACCGCATTCGAGTGGGTTGCGGACGGCGATGGACGGCTGGGGCCGGTCATTGAAGTTATTTTGGGCGGCGTTTATTACTGGGTGCCGTTCGATATGGTTGAAAGCCTGGAAATCCCCGCGCCGAAAAATGCTATGGAATTGGTTTGGGCTGCTGTCGATCTCAAGCTTTACGGGCACCCCGCTAGAATCGCTTATATGCCTTCGAGGTATATTCTGTTGGCGGATGAAGCTAGTGATGCGTTTTTGATTGGCACAGAAACCAATTGGGAGGAATTGCCCGGCGGCACGTGGCGCGGCTGCGGACGCCGGGTCTGGATTGTGGATGGAGAGCCTTTGAGTATGTTCGAGGCGGGGCGGATGAGCTTCGAGCGCGAGAGTTTGCCGGAGGTTTCTGGAGAGTAGACGCAGAGGGCCGGCCCGGCGGGTGCAGACGGTCCCTGGTCCCGGCGCGAGTGCAGCTTGGCGGCCAGAGGCGTTGCTCTTTGTCGCCCTGCCGCTATTTGCTTGTTAAATACCAGTGCCAGCGCCGGGGCATATATGTAAAGCCCCGGGCATGCGCGATTCCCGCATGGATGGCGGGAATCGCGTTTCTGCGCTTGTCAGGTGCCGGTGCTCTTGACTGATGGCAGTTTGGAAACCAGTCTCAGGCTCATGGTCAGCCCTTCGAGCTGGTAGTGCGGACGCAGGAAGAATTTGGCGCTGTATTTGCCGGGATCTCCCTCGATGTCTTCGACCACGACTTGGGCTGCTGCAAGTGGCTTGCGAGCCTTGGTGTCTTGGCTTGAATTGCGCGGATCGCCGTCGACGTAGTTCACGATCCACTCGTTCAGCCAGCGCTGGACGTCTGCGCGTTCTTTGAAGGAACCGATTTTGTCCCGCACGATGCACTTGAGGTAGTGGGCGAAGCGGCAGCACGCGAACAAATATGGCATGCGTGCGGATAGATTCGCATTTGCCGTGGCGTCCGGGTCGTGATATTCGGTGGGTTTTTGCAGGCTTTGCGCACCAATGAAGGCGGCAGAACTGGTGTTTTTGCGATGGATCAGTGGCATGAAACCATTTTTGGCCAGTTCGGCTTCGCGGCGATCCGAAATGGCGATTTCAGTCGGACATTTCATGTCCACTCCGCCGTCGTCGGTCGGGAAGGTATGGCAGGGCAGGTTTTCGACTACGCCGCCGGATTCCACGCCGCGAATGGAGGTCGCCCAGCCGTACAGTTTGAAGCTGCGGTTGATGTTGACCGCCATTGCATAGGCGGCGTTGACCCACAGGTAGCGCTGGTGATTGGCGGAGCCGGTGTTTTCTTCGAAGTCGAATTCGTCGATCGGGTTGGTTTTTGCGCCATAGGGCATGCGGCCAAGGAAGCGGGGCATGGCCAGCCCGATGTAACGCGAGTCGTCCGATTCGCGCAGGGCGCGCCATGGCGCGTATTCGGTGTTCTCGAAAATCTTAGTCAGGTCGCGCGGGTTCGCCAGTTCTTGCCAGGATTTCATTTGCATGACAGAGGGATCGGCTCCGCTAAGGAAGGGGCAGTGCGCCGCAGCGGAGATTTTCGCTATTTCGCCCAGCATTTCCACATCAGGCGCGGAGTGGTCGAAATGGTAGTCGCCGACCAGGCAGCCATAGGGGGCGCCGCCGAGTTGTCCGTATTCTTCTTCATAGATACGCCGGAAAATCGGGCTTTGATCCCAGCCGATGCCTTTGTGGCGCCGCAAAGTGCGTTGCAGGTCTTTTTTGGAAATGTTCATGAAACGGATTTTGAGCATTTCGTCCGTTTCGGTGTTGTTGACGAGGTAATGCAGGCCCCGCCATGCCGATTCCAGTTTTTGGAAATCTTCGTGGTGGATGATGAGATCGATCTGCTCGCTCATCTTGCGGTCTATTTCCGAGATGATCGCTTCGATGGTGCGATAGGCATCGCTCGATAGTGTGATCGCGGTGCTGATGGCTTGTTGGGCAAGCGTGCGCACGGCGGTTTCTACGGCAGTGCGCTGTTCGGTCGTCTTGGGCTTGAATTCTTTGTCGAGCAGGGCCGCGAAATCGGTCTGGTCGGCAAAAGCCGCGGCGGGCGCCGCCGAAGTTAGTGCATTGGATTTGGGCATTGGATCAATCTTCCTGTTTGTTGTCGCTATCGCCAGTGGCGGCTGGAGAGGTTTGGGCGGGGGCGCTGGCCAGGGATTTGAGCAGCGCCGGGTCTTTCAGCACTTCACCCAGCAGGTTTTCAGCGCCTATCTTGCCGTCCATATAGGTCAACAGATTATTCAATTCGGTACGCGCCTGCAAAAGCTGGCGCAAAGGTTCGACGTTCTTCGCAATGGCCGCTGGCTTGAAATCGTCGATGCTGTTGAAGGTCATATCGATCGCGATTTGTCCTTCTCCAGTCAGGGTATTGTCGACGGCAAATACCACTCTGGGTTTGATGGCTTTCATGCGTTCGTCGAAATTGTCGATGTCGATTTCGAGAAACTTGCGATCCGTGACCGGGGGCAATTCCTCTTTAGGCTTGCCGGACAGGTCGGTAAGAACGCCCATGACGAATGGCAATTGTACTTTCTTTTCCGAGCCATATATTTCTACGTCGTATTCGATCTGGACGCGAGGCGCGCGATTGCGGGCTATGAATTTCTGGCTGCTGTTTGATGTTATGTCAGGCATGGGAACTCCTTTTAAAAATATGCCGTTCGGACTGTGTTGGAACCATGGGTTAAACGGTGAATCGGTTTCGGGTTGTCACGCTGGGGATTGCTGCGTTTCGGCTATTGCCATTAGTAGTCTCCCTGTTCTCCTTGTTCTCCCTGTTCGCCTGTCAGTATTCGCAGCTGCTGCAAGCCTTCCGGGATGAGATCCTGGATGATTGCGGAGAAATCCAGGCTGGACAGCCGTTCGATGCGCTGGATCAGTAATGGAGCGGGGTGTGTCGGTTCGTGGTTTTCAAAATACTGGCGCGCCAGTGCCAGTGCCTTGAATGCCTCGATGCGTGTGTCGAGCGCCGCTGGCAAGGCTGCCGCAGGCGTGCTTTTCGTGCCTGTAGAGGCTGTGGTTGTCGCGGCGGTGTCGTTATGCGCCGGGGCGGCGTCCTGCTGGTCGGAGGGGGCTGTGTCCTGGAATAGCGGGGCGATGAAACGTTCGATGCGGGTGATGATTCCAGTCAGTAACTCGATGTCCGGCCAGTATTCGGATTCCAGCCGCGCTTTGTATGCGGATGAGATGGCTGTCAATGAGGCGGAAATGGAAATGATCGCGGCGAGACGCTCCTGGTTTCTGCCCTTTTCTTCCACGACGATTCGCGAAAGTTGATTGAGCGAAGAAATTGCCACTTCTTCTCCCACGGGCTTTCCATTGACCAGATGTTCCGCGGTGGAAATCGTGATCGAGCCGATGGGGGTTTCCAAAAGCGTCGTTTGGCGCAGGACGGCGACCAGCCCTTCCCGGTCGGATATTCCCGAGATGGCATTGCTGCGGAACAAGGGATCATAGTCGCCGTCGATAGTAAGCAGCGGGTATATGGAATCCCATTCGTTTTCGATCCATTGCGCCATCAGGGACAAGCTCTGCGCCAAGCCCGGCAGGCTGTATTTGGATAGGGCGGCCTGGCAGATTACGGCGAGAATGCGTAAATCGTGGCTTTGTTCGAGCAGGGCGCTTCCCGTTTTGAATACACCGCTCCAATCAGGCGCTTGGGCGGGGATGACATGTTCACCCACTTGGCGCTCTTCACGAGGCACCGCCAGCGCCATGAATTCGGCAAATGCGGGGGTATATTCCAAGTCTTCACCAGGGCCGTGGCCGACGGTTTCAAAAAACTGCGGGCTGAAGATCGAATTCATCTTGGGGGAGCTGCTTCAGGAAAAAGGGAAGTAGAAGAATACTGGACAAGCGTTATCGTATCTTGCTATCCTCGCCCGGTCAACGCAATAAATCCATTTGGCGTGTTCATTGGCGCGTATGGGGGCGAACCGCGGGGAGTTATAAATAATGCATTCAAGGGCTGGTCGTACAGTTGTTTATTATTACTTTTTGTGCATATTGACGGGAGCGCTTCTTTCTGGTTGCGGCCTTTTTGGGACATTGAAACTCGATGAAAGGGAGAAGCTTCCGCTGCCTTTGGAGATCAGCCTGGGCGCTGCGGAAAGAGTCAATCCGAATGTCGAAGGACGGCCTTCGCCTATCGTCGTGAGGACTTTCGAGCTTTCCAATGACACAAGGTTTCTGGCCGCCGATTATTTTGAATTGATGGGGCAGGACGGTGCGCCGCTGGGAGATGAGTTGCTTGTCAGCGAAGAATTCATCTTGCTGCCGGGCGAGGTTCGAATGGTACGCAAACGCGCCGAAGCCAATAGTAAATTCTTGGGCATCGTCGCCGGCTATCGTGATTTGAACGGTAGCGTCTGGCGAGCCATCGCAGCATTGCCCGAGCCTTATCTCGCGGGGCGCGTGTGGTCCAATTCCGTGTCGCCCACCAAGCGTTTTTATGTGATCTTGGGCGAGAAGGGTGCGGCAATCTATGAGGAGCAGCCCAAGCAGTGAAAATGCCCGCGTGGCGTATTTTCAGGTGCATGTTTTTTTATGGAAACCCTGAACGATTCCAATCCGTTCGAGACTAGTTTGCCGAAGCCTGCGATTCCATGGGGAATGCTTTTCCGCAAGCCAGGGGCGGACGGGGTTGTTCATGGGCTGCTTATTACGATGCGATTTTTCTCCCGGGTAATCCATGAGCTATAAAAACAAGGCTGTCTGGTCAGAGGGTATGTTCCTGCGCCCTCAGCATTTTCAACAACAGGAACGCTATTTCGAGTCCCGCATGCAACGCGGCCTGACCGCTTTTGCGGGATTTTTCTGGGGTTTCAGCGAACTCGAAATCGACTCTGGCGCTTTGAGCCTGGGAACGGTTGTAGTGCGGCGCGCCAAGGGGGTGTTGCCGGACGGCACGCCTTTCGACCTGGATGGCGACGATGCGCTGCCGCTCGCTTTCGATTTTCCGCCGCAGGTCAGGGAGGCCAAGGTATGCCTGGCCTTGCCGCCCTTGCTGGAGGGCGTCGAGAGCGTCATTTACGATGAAGATCCCGCCAGCGTGGCAAGATTTAATGTGGCGATGCTGGAGGCCGCCGATGATGTGGGCCTTGGCGCGAGCGCGGCTGAGATCCAGGTCTGTGTGCCCCGGTTTCGCCTGATGCTGGAAGCCGATGTGCCGCATGGCTGGATTTCGATGGGTATGGTGAGGGTCGTCGAGCGGCAGGCGAATAATGCGCTGCGCATCGATTCCGGATATATTCCGCCGACTTTGAACTGCGGTTCTCAGAAAAACCTGTCCGGATTCATCGTCGAAATCATCGGTTTGCTCAACCAGCGCGGGGATGCCCTGGCGGGGCGTCTTTCGGCGAATGGGCGCGGCGGGGTCTCCGAAGTCGGCGATTTCCTGATCCTGACGCTCATCAACCGCTGGTATCCCTTGATGGTGCATCTCGGGGGGATCGATGTGCTGCATCCGGAGCGCCTCTATGCGGATTTGCTTTGTATGGCGGGCGAGTTGTCTTCGTTTTCGGCGGCGAATCGGCGCGCGGCAAAGTATCCGGTTTATGTCCATGACGATTTGCAGGCGGTTTTTCAGCCTTTGTTGGATGAGTTGCGGCAGGCGCTGGCGCTCGTCCTCGATCAGTCCGTCATACGTATCGAGTTGAAAGAGCACAGATACGGCATTCGGCTGGCGCTCGTTCCCGACCGGGCCTTGTTCAAGCAGGCTTCTTTCGTGCTTGCCGTGCATGCGGATATGCCCACGGAACAGATGCAGGCGCAGTTTCCAACCCAGGTCAAGATCGGGCCTGTTGAAAAAATCCGCGATCTGGTCAATTTGCAACTTCCCGGCATTGCCCTGCGGCTCTTGCCGGTTGCGCCGAGGGAGCTTCCCTACCATGCGGGCTACAGCTATTTCGAACTCGATGCCCGGCATGAGTTGTGGAAGGATTTGGACAAAAGCGCAGGCGCGGCGCTGCACGTAGCCGGCGATTTTCCCGGCCTTTCTCTTGAATGTTGGGCGATTCGCAGATGAGCGACGAAAATACGGGCGAAGACCCCGTTTCACAATGGGTACAGCCGGGAGGCGTGGGGAAGCCTTCTGCCGAGCCTGAGTCCGCGCCGACGCGGCAAGCGGTATCTGTCGCCGGGCTGGCGTACAACGCTGCCAATGGTGTGAATCCGCTGGTGTGGGCTGCAAGCCGTCTTCTCGATCTGGCGCCGCAGATACGCAGCATACCCCAGCTTGCCGATCTCGCCGCTTTGCGGAACCGGCTGGTATTGGAAGTCCAGGAGTTTGAGCGGCGCGCGCAGTCGGTGGGCGTGTCGCGCGAAGATCTCGTGGGCGCGCGCTATTGTCTCTGCACCGCGATCGACGAGGCCGCCGCGCAGGCGCCGTGGGGCAGCAAGGGCGTGTGGGCGAAGCAAAGCTTGCTGGTGTTGTTTCATAACGAAGCCTGGGGCGGGGAAAAATATTATTTGCTCCTTGCCCGCCTTGCCCAGAATCCCGAACGTCACAAAGACCTCATAGAGTTGCTGTATTACTGCAACGCACTGGGTTTCGAGGGCCGTTTCAGGGTCGAGAACAATGGCTATGCTCAACTCGAAATCCTGAAGCGACGGATAGCGACGATTCTCAATGGCGTCAAGGGTGGTTATGAAAAGCGCCTGTCGCCGCACTGGCAGGGGGTGAGTTCGACGCCGCCCGTCTGGCGGCTGGTTCCGCCCTGGGTCGTTGCCATGCTGTGCGGGCTGATCGGTTTCGGGGTTTATCTGTGGTTCCTGTTCAATCTGGGCGGGCATTCTGATGCCGCTTATGTGCACCTGACATCGCTGAAAGTGCCGGATACCGCCGTGCCGCAGAATGTGGTGATGATGCCGCCATCGGTGGCCGTCACCTTGAGGCGCTTTCTGGCGCGGGAAATCGCCGAGGGTCTGGTCGATGTTTCGGAGCATCCCGATCGTTGCGTAGTGACCCTGAAAGAAAGAGCCGGCGGCGGCGGCCTGTTTGAGTCCGGAGGCATCGAAGTCCGCAGTTTGTATGACGGTGTGCTTAGACGTATTGCCGGGGCGCTCCGCGAGGTCAAGGGTAATGTGCTCGTGTCTGGCTACACGGACAATCAACCTATACGCAGCCTGCGTTTCCCTTCCAACTGGGAGCTGTCGCAGGCGCGCGCCGAAACGGTCAAAGGTTTGCTTGACGGGTATATCGGGCAGGCGGGCCGCAGCCGCGCCGAAGGACGCGGTGAGGCTGATCCGGTTGCAAGCAATGCCACGCCCGAAGGCCGCGCCCGGAACCGGCGCGTTGAAATCGCCGTCTTGCTGTCGGCGCAGGCCATTCATCGTCAGCTCAATCCATCGGAGGCGGGACAGTGATTTCGTCTTTTTTGTCGCGCATTTTTGGCTGGGTGTTTTCCCGCGCTTTGTGGGTGACGCTTGGCGTCATCGCGTTGTTTTTGCTGATCTGGTATGCCGGCCCTTTGTTTGCGTTCGGCAATGTGCGCCCGCTCGAATCGGTAGAGGCGCGGTGCTGGCTGATCGGCCTGATATTGTTCCTGTTCCTGCTGCGCTTTTTGCTCGGGCGCTGGCGCGCCGGACGCATGAACGAGCGTATCGCCGGGATGTTGCGCTCAACCCTGAGCGCGGACCCGGCTGCCGCCGACGATGGACAGGTCGACATTTTGCGCGACCGTTTCGCCGAGGCGCTCAATGTGTTGCGCAAGGCGCGTTTCGACGATACCAAGAGCACATTTTGGGGGCGCATCGCGCGGCATGGGCGGTATGTGTATGAACTGCCCTGGTACACGATCATCGGTGCGCCGGGGGTGGGCAAGACTACGGCTTTGCTCAATTCGGGGCTGTCGTTTCCGCTCGCCAAGCAAATCGGCGCCGCAGCGATACGCGGCGCTGGCGGCACGCGCCATTGCGACTGGTGGTTTACAAATGAAGCCGTGTTTCTCGATACCGCAGGCCGCTACACCACGCACGAGACCGATGCGGAAGCGGACAAGACGGAGTGGCTGGGTTTTCTCTCGCTGCTGAAAAAAAACCGCAGCCGCCAGCCGATAAACGGCGTGCTGGTGATGCTTGCGGTTTCTGACTTGCTCGAACTGAAGCAGGAAGGCCGTCAGACGTATGCAGCCACTTTGCGCCGCAGGCTCGACGAATTGCGCAATGATCTGGGGATGTCCTTCCCGGTCTATCTGCTGATCAACAAGTGCGATCTGCTGCTGGGCTTCGATGAATATTTTTCGGCGCTTGACCGCGCCGGACGGGCGCAGGTGTGGGGCTATACGCTGCCGCTCTCGCCTTCGGGAAAATACGAATTCGACCCGGCCAAGCTCGCCGGGGAGTTCGATCTGCTGGAGTCGCGCATTACCGCCGGCTTGGTCGATACCCTGCAAGCCGAACCCGATCTGAGCCGCCGCGAGCTGATTTATGCCTTTCCGGAGCAGTTCAATGTACTGACGGCGATTCTCCGGGAGATTGCCCCGGATTTGCTGGCCACTTCACGTTTTTCGGAGTCCCCTTTCCTGCGCGGCATTTACTTCACCAGCGCTACCCAGGAGGGCACTTCCTTTGACCGCATCGTGCATGCGCTCGGCCAGGGTTTCGCGGTGCAGCGGCCCCGGCAGGCGGCGGTCGTCGGGGCGGGCAAGGCTTATTTTCTGCAAGAGCTTTTGAGCCAGGTCGTTTTTGCCGAGGCGCATATCGCCGGTTCGGACAGGCGCGCGGAGCGCCGCTCGTATGCATGGCATGTCGGTTCATACGCGCTCAGCGCCGCCACGCTGTGCGGCGCGGTGTTCGCTTGGGGCGCCAGCTATCGCAACAATCTTACCTACATAGCGGAAGTCGACCAGAAAACCACTGCCTTCGAGAATGAACTGGCCAACATGCCCCGGCGGAACGATGCCAATGTCAATGCCTTGCTGCCGATACTCGATATGGCGAAAAGCTTGCCGGACAGTGTTTCTTTCGATGTCGACCGGCCCGCGCTGCGCTGGCGTTTCGGGCTTTACCAGGGCGGCAAGCTCAAGGCCGGGGCGAATCCCTTGTACCGGCAATTGCTGACCAAGCGTTTCAAGCCGACGGTAAAGGCGGCGCTGGAGCAATGGCTGCGTACCGTGGATACCGGAGATATGGAGTTTTCCTACGAAATATTGAAGGCTTATCTGATGATGCACGACCCGGAGCACTTCAACGAAGGGGCATTTCTCGACTTCGTGAAAGCGCTTTGGGAGCGGGATTCCGAAACCGCGCTGACGCGGCATTTCGGGGCCTTGATCGCTACGGATGCTCTGATGTCCGATACGCCGGCGGATGCTTCGCTGGTCAACGCCACTCGTTCGCGCATGACGCAATATACGACTTCGCAGCGTGCTTACCGCCGTTTGACGAGATTGCTGCAAAACAATTCGCTGCCTGAATTTTCCGTGGCCGCCGAAGTCGGCGAGCAGGCGGGACAGGTGTTCGTATTCAAGAGCGGGCGCTCGTTGACGCACGGCGTGCCGTCTCTCTACACCTATCGCGGTTATCACGAATTGTTCGTGCCCAAGATCGACAATGCGCTGAACCTGGTCGGCAAGGATGAATCCTGGGTGCTCGGCACGGCCGGGGGCGGGCGCAATACCTTGCAGGAGATTGCCTCCGGCAGGCTGGCGCGCGACGTCAAGCGCCAGTATGTGACCGACTACATCTCGCACTGGCAAAGCTATGTCGACGATTTCGGCATCAGGGAGCCGGCGGGTCTGAGGGATGCGGCGCAGACCGTCGATAAGCTCGCCGGGGTTGATTCGCCCTTGCTGCGCTTCATGCAGGGCGTGGCGCGGGAAACTACCCTGTACAAGGAAGCGCCCAAGCAGGACGCGGATCGGTCGGCGCTGGGTCGCGTCAGGCAGACAGCCAATGCCACGGTGGACGACATCCGACGCATCCTGCCCGTGGGGGTAAACGATCCGCTGGCTCCGACGGATATTCCCGAGATGGCGGTCAATAACCGTTTCGCCGCCTTGCGTAATTTCGTCAACGGCAGCGGCGGGGATGGCGCCAATGCCCCAATAGCCCAGGCCATGAAACAGCTCGAAGATCTGAAGATGTTGCTGGCGGATGCGCTCTACCGGGCGGAAAACAACATGCCGATGCCAGATGCGGTTCTCGTCGCGCAACTTACGACTTCGGCAGGAAACATGCCGAAGCCGTTCGGAAACATTGTCAAGACCGCTGCCGCGAGCAGCACCAGGAACATCAAGGCTGCAAAAGTCCGCAACGAGAACACCGTGCTGAACACGGAAGTCACCTCTTTTTGCCGGAGAGCGATCGAAGGCCGTTACCCCTTGAAGCGCGGGGCAGCAGTCGGCGTGACCGCAGACGATTTCGCGGAAGTTTTCGGCCCCAACGGGAAAATGGAACAGTTCCGCCAGCAGCAAGGGCCGGGGGCCAGATTGCCTCCCGCATTCAATCAGGCGCGCGTCATCAAGGAGACCTTCTTCCGCAGCGGTAATTCGCCTCAGATATCCTTTACGATCAAACCGCTGAAAATGGATCAGGAAATCACGATCCTGAATCTGAACTTCGGGGGGCAGACGATACGCTACGACCATGGGCCGCAGGTGTCGACATCAATTGTCTGGCCGCGGGACAGCGGCAGTCAGGTTCGCCTGACGATGGCGCCTGTCATCCAGAATGGCACCAATGAGGTCACGGAATCCGGCCTGTGGGCCTTGCATCGGCTGTTCGACCGGTATGGGGAAATCCGTCCCGGCGCGGCGCCGGATGTTTTCAATGTCGTGCTCAGCGTGGGCGGACGCATGGCGACGTTCGAGATCAGGCCGACGAGCGTTCACAACCCGTTCAAGCTTCCGGAACTGAGCAGTTTCAGGTGTCCGCAGAATATGCAATAAGGCGGCGTGCGCATGGATGCAAGGTTTCTTGACTATTACAACCGGGAACTGGCCTATTTGCAGGAAGCGGGCGCGGAGTTTGCCAAATCGTTTCCGAAGATCGCAGGCCATCTTGGCATACAGACCGGCACGGTGGCCGATCCGTATGTCGAACGTCTGCTGGAGGGATTCGCCTTTCTGTCCGCCCGCATCCATTTGAAAATGGATGCCGAGTTTCCGCGATTTTCACAAAGCCTGCTCGAAATAGTTTTTCCGCATTACCTTGCGCCGACGCCCGCGATGGCGATCGTGCAGATACCCCTGGACGAGGAAGCCAACGCCAAAAAAGACATGTCCGCGCGCCTGCCGCGCGGCACGGTGCTCAAGAGCGGCGTAGTGCCGGGGGCCAAGACGCCTTGCACCTTCGTGACCGCGCAGGACATGGAAGCCTGGCCGCTCGAAATCCATGAAGCGTCTGCCGGGATGCCCGCCGGAGATTTACCGCCCGCGAGCCGCATGCGTGGCAAGGAAGCGAAGGGAGAAGTTCGCCTGCGCTTGAGATATCGCGTACCCGCGAGCGAGTCGCGGCACCATCCCGACCGGCTGGTATTTTTTGTGGCGGCGGCCGATGCGCTTGCGACGCAGATTTACGAAGCCTTGATAGGGCATGGGCTTGGCGTGATGGTAAGTTCTCCCGGCGGCGGCTCACCCGTTTTTCTGCCTGCCTCCGCCCTGCGCCCTGAAGGCTTCGGCGTCGATCAAGCGCTCTTGCCGGCTGACCCCAGGGTGTTCCAGGGCTACAGGCTGTTGCACGAGTATTTTGCCTTTCCGCAAAGATTCTTGTTCTTTTCCATCAACGGCCTGCGTGCGCCGCTCACTCGTTTGGGCAAGGATGCCTTCGACCTTACGATCTTGCTCGACCGCGGCGCTGGCCAGCTTGCCGGGGCAGTCTATAAAGGATGTTTTGAACTGGATTGCGTGCCGGTCATTAATGTGTTCAGGAGCCATGGCGACCGCCTGCGCTTGACGCATTCCGGCGTGGAGCACCACGTTGTTCCGGATCGCGCCGTGCCGCTCGACTATGAGGTCTACCGCATCGATGCCGTCGAAGGCTTTGACCGCGGCAATACCCCGCTCACCCGCTTCGCGCCTTTCTATCGCTATGCCGGTACCGATGACGGCGGCGGCAAAGCCTATTTCACGGTGCGGCGCGAAGCCCGGCGGCTGTCGGATTCCTCGGAGCGCAGCGGCGCGCGCTCCAGCTATGCCGGTTCCGAGGTCTTTGTCTCGCTGGTCGATGAGTGCGAAGCGCCGTGGATGGACCAGAATGCGACTGATGGCAAGGGAAGGCGGCAGGCCAATGCGCACGAAGCGCCGCAGCCGCGCCACATCGACCAACTGGGCATGTCGATGCTGTTGACCAACCGCGACCTGCCGCTGCTCATCCCGACCAACAACGAGCGCGATCTGTCGGTGGAAAGCGAAATGCCAATGAGTTGGGGGCGCATCCTGCGCGGGCCTTCGCGCCCGCATTTCTCGGTGGCCGAGCGGGAGATGACCTGGCGGCTCATCAGTCACCTGTCGCTGAATTACCTCGCCCTGCGCAACATGGACCCGAAAAGCGGCGCTGTAGCCTTGCGGGGTTTGCTGGAACTGTACGCGGCGCTTGGCGACTCCGCCACGGCAAAGCATGGCGAATCCATCGTCAAGGTAGAAGCCTCCAGCGTGACGCGGCGGCTGCCCGGTTCCGGGCCGCTGGTTTTTGGGCGCGGCGTCGGCATCAAGGTCACAGTCGACGAGGTGCTTTTCGAGGGCAGCAGCCCTTTTCTGTTTGGTTGCGTGCTGGAGCAGTTCCTGGCGCGGCATGTATCCATGAACATGTTCTGCGAACTGTCGCTGCACAGCACGACGCGAGGCGCGATAGCCTCGTGGCCGCCCCGCTTTGGAGGGCGGCCCGATGCCTGACAAGGCGAAAAGCAGGGCCGCCGCCGCTTCCAGGGCCATTGCCGCCTCGATAAACGCGCCTTTCGATGCCGAATTGCGCAAGGAGCCATGGCGCTTCAGCTGGTTCGAGGTCATGCGGTGGCTGGAAGCGCGCAATCCCGGCTACCCCCGCTTCGGTACGGCCCTGCATCCCCGCGACGAAATCGTTCGCATCAGCCAGACGACTTCGCTCAATTTCGCTCCTGCCGAGTTGACCGGGTTCGGCGGCGATGGCCATGGGCGCGTCCGCATCGAACAAGCAGCGTTCGGCCTCCTGGGGCCGAATGGCCCCATGCCGATGCATTTCACCGAATTCACACGCGAACGCGGCGAATACGATGACGATTACGCCTTGCAGGCTTTCCTCGATGTTTTCCATCACCGTTTCGCGCTCATGTTCTACCGTGCCTGGGCGCGCACGCAGGCGACGGTCAGCCTCGACCGCCCAGGGGAAGACCATTTTTCCCGTTACGCCAATAGCCTGATAGGGTATGGAGAACCGGCTTTCGCCAACGGCGACGACATCCCCGATCACAGCAAGCGCTACATGTCGGCCCATTTGGTGAGGCTGACGCGCAACCCGGAAGGTCTGACCTCGATCCTGCGGGCATTTTTCGCCTGTCCTTTCCGCATCCAGGAGTGGATGCCGCAATGGTTGCGCCTCGACGAAAAAGACCTCACCTTCCTGGGCCTGGAAACCAACGCCAGCCGATTGGGGCGCGGTGCGGTTTGCGGCGCCTCGGCGTTCGACCGCCAGCACCGCTTCCGCATTCACGCAGGCCCCCTGAAACTTGCCGAATACATGGCCTTCCTGCCGGGAAACAGATTTTTCAGGCAATTGCGCGATTGGGTGCGCAACTATGTGAGCTACGAATTTTCGTGGGATATCCGGCTCATCCTGCGGCATGACGAAGTCCCCGCGGCGCGGCTTGGCGCGGCGACGTGCATGCTGGGCTGGACGAGTTGGCTTGGGCAGCAGACCGCCAGCGAAGATCGTGGCGATCTCGTCCTGGAAGGAGAGCGAGCGGGCGTGCCCGCAGCATGATTGCAGTCAATATGTCGCGGGCAAGGCTGGTATGCTTTGCCCCGCCATTGAATTTTGTTCAAAACAGGAAAACACCGAGGTGAATATGTCCAGAATCAGCCGTGTTGCACTTTTCGGAAAACTTGATCCAGTGCTGCATAAAGCCATCGAATCGGCGACCGTATTCGCCAAACTGCGTGGCAATCCGTATGTCGAACTGGGCCACTGGCTCTATCAGTTGATTCAGCTCGACGATAGCGACCTGCATCGCATTTTGCGGCATTACAGCGTGGATGGCGGCAAGCTGGCTGCCGACCTGCTCGCCGTGCTCGAACGCCTGCCCAACGGGGCGCTGGCGATTGAAGATTTGTCCGGCGATATCGACCTGGCGACCGAGCGGGCCTGGGTCAATGCCTCGCTTACCTTCGGAGCCACGGCGGTAAGAAGCTCGCACCTGCTGTTCGCTCTCCTTACCGACAAAACTCTGCGCGGCACAACTCTGGCGCTTTCGTCGCAATTCACCCGAATCGACGCCGACGACATGCAGGCGAAACTGGCCTCGCTGGTGGCGGGCAGTCCCGAAGACGGCGCGGAGAGCACAGATCGGACTTTCGGCGACAGCGCCGCGCCCGGCGAGACCTCCGGCGCGATGGCGCCAGCCGCGATGGGCAAGCAGGAAGCCCTGCATAAATTCACTTTCGACATGACGGAGCGCGCCGCCAAGGGCGAACTCGACGCCGTGACCGGGCGCGACGACGAAATCCGCCAGATGATAGATATCCTGATGCGTCGCCGCCAAAACAACCCTCTGCTCGCGGGCGAGGCGGGCGTGGGCAAGACCGCCGTGGTCGAAGGCTTCGCGCAGCGTCTGGCCAGCGGCGATGTGCCGCCCAGCCTGCAAGGCGTGCAACTGCGCTCGCTCGACATCGGCCTGCTGCAAGCGGGCGCGAGCATGAAAGGGGAATTCGAGCAACGCCTGCGCCAGCTGATCGAGGAAGTGCAGCATTCTCCCAAGCCGATCATCCTGTTCATCGACGAAGTCCACACCCTGATCGGCGCGGGCGGCGCGGCGGGCACGGGAGATGCCGCCAACCTGCTCAAACCGGCGCTGGCGCGCGGCACCTTGCGCACCATTGGCGCCACCACCTGGGCCGAATACAAAAAATACATCGAAAAAGACCCGGCGCTGACCCGGCGCTTCCAGGTCGTGCAGATCGCGGAGCCGGATGAGGCGAAAGCTGTGGCGATGCTTCGCGGCGTCACCAGGGCATTGCAAAAGCATCATGGCGTGCGAGTGCTGGACAGCGCCATCCGTTCGGCGGTTTCCTTGTCGCATCGCTATATTCCGGCGCGGCAATTGCCCGACAAGGCGGTCAGCCTGCTGGATACCGCCGCAGCGCGCGTAGCCATCAGCCAGCATACGACGCCGGGTGAGTTGGAAGATTGCCAGCGGCACATCGATGTCCTGCAAAACGAGCGCGAAATGCTGCGCCAGGAAGAAGCCGCCGGTATCGGCAATGCCCGGCGAAGCGACGAAATCCGTGTCCAGCTCGCGGAACTGGCGACCCGCGAAAGCGAACTGAAGCAACGCTGGGAAAAAGAGAAAGCAATGATCGCGCGCATAGTCGAATTGCGCGAACTGCTTGCCGCGCCCGCGAATGGCGAGAAACACGCCGAAGAAGCTGCCGCGCCCGCCGAGGAAGATGCCGCAGCGCCGGAGAGCGCCGCCGCTGGCGCTGAGACGGCAGACGCGGAAGCGGCAAGCGCCGAAGCCGCTCCGGCTCCCGCCGCCTCGCGCGCCGAACTGCTTGCTGAACTGGAAAAGCTGGAAAAAGAACTGGCGGGTATTCGTGGCGAACGCGCCCTGGTGCTGGCGGCGGTCGATGACCAAGCCATAGCCTCGGTCGTCGCGGACTGGACGGGCATCCCGGTGGGCCGCATGTTGCGCAATGAAGCCCAGGCGGTGCTCGACCTCGTCGACAACCTGGAACGCCGGGTGATCGGGCAGCGGCACGGGCTGACCGCGATTGCGCGCCGCATCCAGACTTCGCGCGCCAGACTCGACGATCCGAACAAACCGATAGGCGTGTTCATGCTATGCGGGCCGTCCGGCGTCGGCAAGACCGAATCCGCGCTCGCGCTGGCCGAATTCCTGTACGGCGGTGAGCAAAACCTCATCACCATCAACATGAGCGAATTCCAGGAAGCGCACACGGTATCTACCCTCAAGGGCGCGCCGCCCGGCTATGTCGGCTACGGCGAAGGCGGCGTGCTGACCGAAGCAGTGCGCCGCCGTCCGTACAGTGTCGTGCTGCTGGACGAAATCGAAAAAGCGCATCCGGACGTGCATGAGCTTTTCTTCCAGGTTTTCGACAAGGGACGCATGGAAGACGGGGAAGGACGGCAGATCGACTTTCGCAATACCGTCATCATTCTTACCTCGAATGTCGGCACCGACCTCGTCATGAGTCTGTGCTCCGATCCCGAATTGCCGGTCGATGCCGAAACAGTAGCCACCGCATTGCGCAAACCCTTGTTGGAAGTGTTCCCGCCAGCCCTGCTCGGGCGTCTGATCGTAGTGCCGTACTACCCGCTGAACGCGGAAACGCTCGCCAACATCGTCCGCCTGCAATTGAAGCGCATCCAGAAACGGATCGCCGCCTCGCACGATGCCGCTTTCGACTACGATCCTTCCGCCGTCGAACTGGTCATCAAGCGTTGCAACACCGCCGACGCGGGGGGTCGCATGATAGATGCAATCCTGACCAATTCGGTGCTGCCCGCCATCAGCCGCCGCCACCTCGAAGGACTCGTTGCCGGGCAAGGCTTGCAGCGGATAAAGCTGAAGGCCGAGAATGACGAATTCGCGTATGAATTCGAGATGCGGGATCTGGACGCGGGCGGGCGGGAGAACTGAAGCCTTGACAGCCACTACCGGAACGGTGAATCGAAATGGCCAATGAGCAGGGAATCGCATCGGTTGCTCCGATGAGCGCGTTGCAGGTCGGCACACGTTTGCAGGAATATGTCATTCGCTCGGTGGTGGGCGAGGGCGGTTTCGGCATCGTGTACCTGGCCCATGACACGATGCTCGACTGGGAAGTGGCGATCAAGGAATACCTGCCGGCCAGTCTGGCGACACGTTCTGCCAGCGCGCAGGTGGAAGTACGGCTCGCCGACAAGCGCGAACTGTTCGTGAAAGGCATGCGGCGCTTCGTCAATGAAGCGCACATCCTGGCGAGATTCAAGCACCCCGCACTGGTTTCGGTATTGCGCCTGATGGAAGGCAACGGCACCGCCTACATGGTCATGCCCTTCTATCGGGGCAAGACCCTGCGCGAAATGGTGCGCAACGGCTTCCGCGCGAAAACCACGGAAGACCTGTTCTCCCTGCTGTTGCCGGTGCTGGACGGGTTGACGCAAATCCATTCGGTGGATTGCTATCATCTTGACATATCTTCGGACAACATCCTGATCCTGGAAAACGGCGCGCCGGTACTGCTCGATTTCGGCGCGGCGCGCCATACCGAACTGAGCGGCGAAGACCCGACCACGATCATCCTGAAACCTGGGTTCGCGCCGATCGAGCAATACAGCAACGACGACGACGAACTCCAGCTCGGCCCCTGGACAGACATCTACGCGATTTCCGCCGTGGCATACCTGCTCGTGACCGGCAGCATGCCAACCGTATCGGTGGCGCGGATCATGAGAGACACGGTCAGGCCGCTGGAAAGCTTCGCTACGCCGACGCTGCCCGCCAGCGTGCTGAAGGTCGTCGATGCGGGGCTGGCTGTCAAACCGCGCGGGCGTCCGCAAAACGTCAAAGTCTATGTCCAGGCATTGTTGAAGGCTGCGGAAGGCCGTGCGCCAGTCCGCACGCAAGCGCCGCCGTCACGGACAGCGCCGCCGGACGGGCGGGGGGCGGCTCCGCAAGTGCGGCAGGGTGCTGCCCCCAGGCAACAACACTTGCATGGCGCATCTTATGGTGCGCCCGGCGAAAACCCTGTCATCATGAGATGGGTCATTCTGCTCGTGATGCTGCTGCTTCTTGCCGCAGTGGTTCTTGCCGTGCTGTCCGGCAATGAGGATAGCGGCACGGGCGCTTTGCCAGGGCCGGGCGAAACCAATATGGCCGTTTGGCAGAGCGGCGGCGATATGGCGCTCTGCCTTGGGGAAGCTCTGGATAATTCCTGCCCGTTCGGGCTGGGTTTGCCGAAATCTCTGGTTTCATGGGCAATGCCCTTCGACAAGCTCAGGGCGAACGGAATGGCGCAGAACTTCCCAAGAATTCGAGCCGATTTCAGGGCGAGCGAAATGGTGCAGAACTTTCCAAGGATTCGAGTCGATTTCAGGGCGAGCGAAATGGTGCAGAGCTTCCCAAGGATTCGGGTCGATTCCCCTCCGTTCGGGCTGAGCCTGTCGAAGCCTGTGCTTCCACAGGCAATGTTTTTCGGCGAGATCAGGGCGGACGGTCTTGTTCAAACTTTTCTCAAGGCTTGAGAGACGGCGATGGCAAATGGCACTGGCGGATCGCGTCGTGGAGGACTTGCCTGCGTCATGTTGTCGGGCGCAGCGGTTTTGTTCGCGGGCTGCGAGACGTTTTTCGACTCGCCGCCCTCGCCGGAAACCATGCGGCAAGAGGCCATGGCAAGAAAAATGAGCAACATGGTTTCAGGCGGGGATGAAACCAGCGACAAAGCGCCTGCCGGACTCAAGGAAGTCGGCGTCGATCCGCAAGACGTTCTGAATTCACCCTCCGGGGCCATGGACAGCTTGACGGGCAAGCTCACGAGCAAGGCAACGGATTCGGCGACCGGCGTAGCCAAAAAAGGCGCAATCGGCCTGATGGTGTCCACGAATGCCACTTCCGTCGCATCCGGCGACGCCGCACAGCAAACCGAAACGCCGACGGGCCGCGAGATACCGGTGCTGACATTCGAGCGCGCCGAGGCGGACATGCCGCATCTGGCTGTGCGGGGCATGGAAGATGCCGTTTTTCGGGTCGATGGCAAAAGAATGGAATTGGGCGGCGTGACGCGGGCGGGCCGCATTGGACTTGTCGCTCCTGGGCGTCACGTCCTCAGGATCGAATGTCCACGCGACCCGCCGTTTTCGGCGGATTTTTCCCTCAAGAAAAACGAGCGCGTCGTCGTGCGGGGTAATTGTTCGCCGCCGCCGACTTTGAATATCAGGAGATGAAGGAGCCAGTCATGCTTGAAATCCAGGCGTTGACCTACAACGATCTCCCGCCAGTAGTGCCCATTGCGGGCACGATTTCGGGCGACGGCGCCACCATTGGGCGTGGCGTGGGGAATGCCGTCATTTTACCGGACCCGATGTCGCTGGTATCGCGCCAGCATTTGCTGTTCAAGCACGAAGCCGATGGCGCGTACAGCGTCAGCAACGTCAGCGGCGCAAACATGGTGTTCATCAACGACGATGAACTCGGGCCGGGCGAGAGCCGCAGATTGCAGGATTGGGACAAACTCTTCCTCGGCGGCTATGTCCTGCAAGTGCGTTACATGGCGCAGGGGCAGGCTCCGGCTCCGGCTCCGGCTGCCGCGGGAATCCCGGGCGACGATTTCCTGGCTTCGATCGCATTCGATGCGGGCAGGCCGACGCATGCATCGTCACCGCCACCATCCTTGGCGGAAGGCGATGATCCTCTCGGCGCGCTCATGCACGGCTCCGCCGCCGACCGGCGCGACCCCATGCAGGCGCTCAACGAACGGGGCCTGGAACTCGGCAGCCTGGACAGCAAGGGAGACGAACTGATCAATGGTAGCGATACCAGGAATATGACGCGCAACGATACCAGGAACATGACGCGCGAACTGGTGAGCGATCCGCTTTCCAGCAGGGCGACGAGTGGGCAGCTGGAGCGCAACACCGCTCTCGATCCCCTGGCGATGTTCGGCGATGGCGACGGTGCGTTTGGCGACATTTTGCAATCCGGCAAAAACGACGCTGTGGGCACGGCTCATATGGACCTCATGCACGGCTCGGATGTCAGCAGTTTGTTCAACTTGCCGCAACAGCTTGGCCAGACCACCGGGCAAGCGCCGGTTTCGCCGCCGCCCGGTATCGACGGGAGGCGGTCTCCGCCGTCCAGCGGCGCTGGCCCCATCGGTGAACTGGGCGGCATCGACGATCTTATCGCGCCGCCATCCGGCGCTGGCAAGGATTCGCCCCCGTCGTCCGGCGGTCCCATCGGCGAGCTGATCGGCATTGACGATCTTGTCGCGCCGCCCTCGGGCGTCGGCAAGGATTTGCCTCCGCCGTCCGGCAATCCCATCGGCGAATTGGGCAGCATCGACGATTTTGCTGCGCCGCCCTCGGGCATCGGCAAGGATTTGCCCCCGTTGTCCGGCGGCCCCATAGGTGAACTGGGCAATATCGACGATCTCATTGCTGGTCTTTCGACCGACGGGAAGCAGAAACCGCCCGTATTCGGCGCATCCCCGCCGGACAGTAGCCGCGCAACTGTTGCCGCGGCCTCCCGCCGTCCGGAGCAGGTTTCAGCCAAGGGCGTTGCTTCAGCTGCGGGCGCTGTTGCAGCCAAGAGTGTCGCTTCGACCGAGGGCGCTGCTTTAGCCAGAGGGGCTGCTCCAGTCAGAGACGCTGCTCCGGTCAGAGACGCTGCTCCGGTCAGGGGCGCTGCTCCGGCCGAGGGCCTTACTCCTCCAGCCAAGGGCGCTGCTTCGGCGGATGCGGAAGAACTCTGCAAGGCGTTCATCGAAGGGCTGGGTATCGACTTGCCCGGACGGACGGCGCTGGACAAAGCCTTCATGAAAATGCTCGGCCAGATGTTGCGGAACTACGCACAAGGAACAGTGGACTTGATCGCCAGCCGTGCGATTGTCAAACAAGAGGTTCGAGCCAACGTCACCCTGATCGCGCCGGAGCGCAACAATCCGCTCAAATTTTCGTCCGACGGCAATGCTGCCCTGCTGTATCTGCTTGGCAAGCCGTTTCCGGGGTTCATGGGGCCGGTCGAAGCGGTGCGGAGCGCCTTCACCGATTTGCGCGCCCACCAGATAGGGCTTGTCTCGGGAATGCGTTCGGCATTCAATCACGTACTGCAATGCTTCGATCCGGCGATGATTGGCAACAACGATCCCGTGCGCGGCTTGCTCGATCAAGCTATGCCGTCACGGCGCAAGGCCAGGATGTGGGACACCTACGAGCGTTATTTCATTGATACACAAGCGAGCGTTGCAGACCGCTTCCAGAGCTTTTTCGGCGCTGCCTTCGTCAAGGCTTATGAAGAAGCAATCTCGGCCCTGCAAGCCGGAGAAAAGGCGGGCAAGCCATGATGTTTCAATCCACGTCCGTAACCGGGCGACAAGGCACGGAAGGGGTTAC
>JAIRWW010000212.1 GCA_031268685.1 Azoarcus sp. | reverse complement strand
GCGCCCTCGTCGAAGGCCAGCCGCCCGCGGATGGCGATGTCGCATTTTCTGCACAGCGCCTCGAAATCGTCGATGGTGAAAAACCGGACATTGGGCGTGTCGAACCACTGGTAGGGCAGGCTGCTCGATACCGGCATGCGGCCATTGATAATGCTCTGCCGATGCCGCCAGTAAGCGAAATTCGGAAAGCTCACGACCGCCTCGCGCCCCACCCGCAGCATCTCGGCGAGAATGCCCTGCGTGTTGTGCATGGCCTGAAGCGACAGGCTCATGATGACGTGATCGAAAAAACCGTCGTCGAAATCGGTCAGCCCGCGATTCATGTCGGCCTGGATGACGTTTATTCCATTCTTCACGCAGGCGACTACTTTTTCGGGATCGTTTTCCACCCCGTAGCCGCACACTTTTCGCGCGTCGATCAAATGGCGCAACAGCCCGCCGTCGCCGCAGCCCAGGTCAAGCACCCGCTCGCCGGAGGCGATCCACTGCGTGATGACATCGTAGTCATAACGATAACCGGCCATGTTCTACACCTCGATACGGTCGAACCAGGCCGAAAGCACGGCATGGTATTGGGGATCGGCGAGCAAAAAAGAATCGTGTCCGGCGGCGCAGTCGATTTCGGCATAACTCACGTCGCAACCATTGTGCGCCAGCGCATAAACGATCTCGCGCGAACGCGCCGGAGCAAAACGCCAATCGGTCGTAAACGCCACCACCAGAAAACCGGCCCGCGCCGCCGCCAGCGCCGCGGTCAGATTTCCCTCGTATGCAAAAGCGGGGTCGTAATAATCAAGCGCCTTCGTGGTCAGCAGGTAGGTATTGGCATCGAACTGCTGCGCGAACTTGTCGCCCTGATAGCGCAGATAGGATTCGATCTCGAATTCGACCTCATAGCTATACACCGCCTTGCCATGGCGCAGATTGCGACCGAACTTCTCGCCCATGGCATCGTCGGAAAGGTAGGTGATGTGCCCAACCATGCGCGCCAGGCGCAAACCACGCTCCGGCACCATGCCGTATTCGTAAAAATGCCCGTCGTGAAAATCAGGATCGGTCAAGATGGCTTGCCGCGCCACCTCATTGAAAGCGATGTTCTGCGCCGAGAGCTTTGGCGCGGAAGCAATGACCGCCGCATGGCGGATTCGCTGCGGATGCTGCAAGGCCCAGGAAAGCGCCTGCATTCCGCCCAAGCTGCCGCCGATCACCGCTGCGAAACTGTCAATGCCGAGCGTATCGGCGAGCCGCGCTTGGGCATCCACCCAGTCTTCCACGGTCACAAATGGGAAGTCCGCCCCCCATGGCCGCCCGGTGGCGGCGTTGCGCGAGCGCGGCCCGGTCGAGCCGTTGCAGCCGCCAAGATTGTTGACGCCAATGACAAAAAACTTGCGGGTATCGAGCGGCTTGCCCGGCCCCACCAGATTGTCCCACCAGCCGGAATCCGCCTCCTCGTCAGCATAGCGGCCCGCCACGTGATGCGAACCAGACAGCGCGTGGCACACCAACACAGCGTTGCTGCGCGCGGCGTTGAGTTCGCCATAAGTTTCGTACACCAGTTCGTAGCCGTCCAGGCGGCCGCCGCTGCGCAAATGCAGCACGTCGTCGAAGCGGGCCGTCGCCGGTGTGACGACACCGACGGATTGCGGTTCGATCTGCGGTTCGGTCATATGCGATCCATGTGAAAACAAAAACCCAGGCGACGCGGAAGCCGACTGGGCCGTCAAGGCTTTGTGGAAGCCCTGGACAACTCCGTTCATCCTGAGTTATTCGCCATATAATCAATGGCTTAATAAGCTCAACCCTAACGAATGAGAATCGTCCATAACTTCCTTGTCCAGATTTATCGAGCGCCCGTAAGCGAAGAATCAAATCGGCACAAAGGCTGAAAAAACTAGCCCGCCCCAAAGGAAATGTCAAATTCAGCGAATAAACAATAAGCGCCTGTTCATGAATAACGATCACATCGTCAAGAATAATCGTAGATAATTGCACACATTGTCTAGCGCCCTGCTATGAAATTGCCATGGATCGCTTCCATCCAATCGCCAGGAAACAGCCTGCCAATCGCCACCGTCCGTAAAACTATCTATTCCAGACAAAATGACTCCGTATTTCAAGACAGCTTCTGAAACAAGGTCCCCGAGCAAAATCATGTCCGGCAGGCTGCTTGGCGCCATCATCGGCGACATCGCCGGTTCCCGCTTTGAATTCGATAACCACCGCAGCAAAGAATTCACGCTTTTCACCCAGAACTGCGAGGTAACGGACGACAGCATCATGACATTGGCCATTGCCCGCGCCATCATGTCCGCCGGCACGGAAGACGATGAAAAACTCGCGGCGGCAACCGTCACGGCCATGCGTGAAATCGGGCGCAAATATCCCGATTGCGGTTTCGGTCTGCGTTTCGCGCAGTGGGTAGCAAGCGAACACCCCGCGCCCTACGGCAGCTACGGCAATGGCGCTGCCATGCGGGTCAGCCCCGCCGCCATAGTCGCACGGACGCGGGAAGAAGCCATCCGCCTCGCCCGCAGCGTCACCGCCGTCACACACAATCACCCGGAAGGAATCAAAGGCGCCGAAGCCACGGCGGTTGCCATCTTCATGGCGCGGTCCGGCGCGGATA
>JAIRWW010000185.1 GCA_031268685.1 Azoarcus sp. | reverse complement strand
TGTATACGCGCGATGCCCGCGATGTGTTTTTCGTCGAGGGCATGGAAAACCACGATTTCGTCTATGCGGTTGATGAATTCGGGGCGGAAGCTGGTTTTTACTTCGGCCATGACCGCGAGCTTGATCAAGCCGTAGTCGTCTCCGCTCATTTGCTGGATCATCTGGCTGCCCAGGTTGGATGTCATGACGATTACTGTGTTTTTGAAATCCACGGTGCGGCCTTGGCCGTCGGTCATGCGTCCGTCGTCGAGCACTTGTAAAAGGACGTTGAATACGTCGGGGTGGGCTTTTTCTACTTCGTCGAACAGAATCACGCTATAGGGTTTTCTGCGGACTTGTTCGGTGAGGTAGCCGCCTTCTTCATAGCCGACGTAACCCGGCGGCGCGCCGATGAGGCGGGCGACTGAGTGTTTTTCCATGAATTCGCTCATGTCGATCCGGATCAGGTGGCTTTCTGAATCGAACAGGAAATTCGCCAGCGCCTTGCAAAGTTCCGTCTTGCCTACGCCGGTGGGGCCGAGGAAAAGAAAGGAGCCATAGGGGCGGTTTTCGTCTGAAAGTCCGGCGCGCGAGCGGCGTATGGCATCGGAAACCAGCCGCACGGCTTCGTCTTGGCCTACGACGCGGCTGTGCAGGCGGCTTTCCATGCCGAGCAGTTTTTCGCGCTCGCCCTGCATCATTCGGGAAACCGGAATGCCGGTGGCGCGGCTCACGACTTCGGCGATTTCTTCTGTGCCGACTTGCGTGCGCAGTAGCTGGTTGAGTTTTGCCGTGCCTTCGCCTTCGCCATCGGCTTTTTCGGCGACTTTCAGTTGCGCTTCGAGCTTCGGTAATTCGCCATATTGCAATTCGGCCAGTTTGTCGAACTGGCCTTTGCGCTGGAATTCGGCCATTTGTACTCTGATGTGGTCGATGGCTTCTTTGATGTGCTTGGAGCCTTGCAGTTGCGCTTTTTCTGCCTTCCAGATTTCTTCGAGGTCGGAATATTCTTTTCCCAGACGGGTGATTTCTTCTTCGATCAGGGCGAGGCGTTTTTGGGAAGCGTCGTCCTTTTCTTTTTTTACCGCTTCGCGTTCGATCTTGAGTTGGATCAGGCGGCGGTCGAGTTTGTCCATGACTTCCGGCTTGGAGTCGATCTCCATTTTGATTCGGGCGGCGGCTTCGTCGATCAGGTCGATGGCCTTGTCTGGCAGGAAGCGGTCGGTGATGTAGCGGTTCGACAGTTCGCAGGCGGCGACGATGGCCGGGTCGGTGATTTCGACGCCGTGGTGGATTTCGTATTTTTCTTGCAAGCCGCGCAGGATGGCGATGGTCGCTTCTACGGTCGGTTCTTCGATGAGCACTTTCTGGAAGCGGCGTTCCAGTGCGGCGTCTTTTTCGATGTATTTGCGGTATTCGTCGAGTGTGGTCGCGCCGATGCAGTGCAGTTCGCCCCGCGCCAGCGCGGGTTTGAGCATGTTGCCGGCGTCGATGGCGCCTTCGGCTTTGCCCGCGCCGACCATGGTGTGCAGTTCGTCGATGAACAGGATGATGCGTCCTTCTTCTTGGGCGATTTCTTTTAGTACCGCTTTCAGCCGTTCTTCAAATTCGCCGCGGTATTTGGCGCCCGCCAGCAGGGCCGCCATGTCGAGGGCCAGCACCCGTTTGCCCTTGAGCGTTTCGGGGACTTCTTCGTTGACGATGCGTTGCGCCAGTCCTTCGACGATGGCTGTTTTGCCAACGCCGGGTTCGCCGATCAGTACCGGGTTGTTTTTGGAGCGGCGTTGCAGGATCTGGATGGCGCGGCGGATTTCGTCGTCGCGTCCGATCACCGGGTCGAGTTTGCCCGCGCGGGCGCGCTCGGTGAGATCGGTGCAATATTTCGCCAGCGATTCGCGCTGCCCTTCGGCTTCTTGTGTATCGACCGCGCTGCCGCCGCGCACCGCGTCGATGGCCGCTTCCAGCGCCTTGCGGACGAGGCCGTGTTCGCGCAGTAGCCGCCCGGTTTCGCCTTTGTCGCCTGCCAGCGCGAGCAAAAACATTTCGCTGGCGATGAATTGGTCGCCGCGCTTTTGCGCTTCCCGGTCGGTCAGGTTGAGCAGGTTGCCGAGATCGCGCCCCAGGCTGACGTTGCCGCCGTGGCCTTCGACTTTGGGCAGGCGTTCCAGTGTTTGGGCGAGCGCTGCTTTCAGCGGCGGTATGTTGACTCCGGCGCGTTGCAGCAGCGATACCGTGCCGCCGTCTTCCTGCCCGAGCAGGGCGAGCAGCAGGTGTTGGGGTTCGATGAATTGCTGGTCGTTGCCGACGGCAAGACTTTGGGCATCGGAGAGTGCTTGTTGGAAGCGGGTGGTGAGTTTGTCGAGGCGCATGGCTGGAATAGTCCCAGGAAGTAAACCAAACGGATAGCCGCTATGTGGGGCGGGATTTTCTGTCTTCAAGGGGGACGCTTCGAGGGGGAAAAAGTCTCGCCGTTGGCGTACCCGTCTCTTTGCGTGACGAAGTGCCGCGCTGGAGTCAATGCCGCAAAGATGTGTGACAAAGGTCGTTTCCGGCTAGCTCAAGCGCATCTGAAAATCGCCGTAACAAATAGTGGATATGGAGCTGTTCGTCCGGCGCGGCGGCTTCAGGACAAATCGCCGTGATCGGGTGTTTTGCCCGCATCTCCCCCCCCCCAACGAGAGCACTGCAATGAGAACATTCGCAAGCATAAGAGCAAGATTTTTCCAGGCAGGCTCCAGCCTGATAGAGGTTCTCGTTTCAGTTTTCATACTCGCTTTCGGCATCCTGGGCGCTGCCAGCATGCAGGCCAATGCGCTGCGCGGCAATGAGGGTTCGCTTGAGCAGAGTGCAGCCGTTTTGCTGGTCCAGTCCATTTTCGAGTCCATGCGCGCCAGTATGATGCCTGCTACCACGGAAGATGGTGATCGAAGTGTCATGGCGGTGCGGCCCGGATACGACACGGGCGGCAGCTATCTTTGCGACGGGCACAGTGTGGCGAGCGCCGGGATTGCAGGCGAGGATCTCCGGCATTGGGTCGAGAGCATCCATGCAAGCCTCGGCGATGATGCTTGCGGCAAAGTCTCCTGCGGCGCGGCGGATGCGAATCTGTGCGAAGTTTCGGTCAAGTGGAACAACAGCCGCAGCCCGGGCGGGCAGGCAGAGCAGGCTGTGACGTCCCGGAGCCGCTTGTGATTGACGGGCGCGCCGCTTCTTGCACCGATCGCGTGAAAGTCGCGGCGCGCCTTTTTTGTGTTTCCAGAGGGGGGGGCGCTGTTGCGGTGTCCGCACGGGGGCAGGAGGGGGGGCCGTTTTGGCGCTGCGCCGGCATGACGCTCATCGAGTTGATGGTCGCCATGTTGCTCGGTTTGATCGTCATCAGCGGTGTTCTCGGTATTTTTGTCGCCAATGGCGAGACCGGACGCCGGACTGACGACATCGCCCGTATTCAGGAAAACGCGCGCATAGCGCTCGAACTCATGGCCCGTTCGCTGCGCGAGGCGGGCGGCAATGCCTGCGGAACGACGCCGGGCTTGATCAGCCATGTGGGCTTGGGGACAGCCGACTGGTGGACGGGCGGCGGGTATTTTCTGGGGGCGATTACGGGCTATGGCGGCAGCGATGCTTTTCCCGCGAACGGTTCCGTGACGCGCGCCAGCGGCAGCGATGCGTTTGTTGCTGTTTCCGCCACGGCGGGCGCAACTGCTGTCACCAGCAATAGTCCTTTGACGGCCTATAGCGGCGCGGGACTCGTTTCTTCCGGCGGCACGACGATTTTGTTTGCTTGCAATAGCGGCACGGGCGAAGGGTTTATCTTCAAACCGGCATCCATCAGTGCGAATGTCATTGATGCTGTGTTGCCCAAGAATGTGGATACCGTGGCAAGCGTCCATGCCGAGGCGTGGTTCGTCGGGGCCAATCCGCGCGGCGGCACATCCCTTTATCGCACTGAATTCACGTCTGCGCCGGAGGAGATCGCGCCCGATGTCGATGGAATGACTCTTGCTTATCTCATGCAGGGGAATGGCGCTTACGTGGATGCCGGAGGGGTAGGCGGCGAATGGGACAAGGTGCTTGCCGTCCGGGTCGGGCTGACGCTGGGGCGCGCCACCGGCGCCGCGACCGGCGCTCCCAGGATTACCCGCAGTGTCGCGCAGGTCGTGATGCTCAGGAACAGGGACACTTCGCCATGACCGGATTCGTCTTTTCCCGGACGCAGCGCGGCGCGGTCTTGATCGTTGCATTGATTCTGCTCATGGCCATGTCGATGCTGGCGGCGACTTCGATGCGCGGCGCGGCCATGCAAGTGCGCATGAGCGCCAATGCCTACGACCGCGACCTGGCTTTCCAGTCCGCGGAAGCCGGCCTGCGCATGGGGGAACGCGCGGCAGAAAATTGGGCGACCGGCCTTATTCCCGCGCCTTTGCCGTCCGCGGCTTGCCCCGCCGCCAATTCCGCCACCGGGCTGTATGTGACGGATGCGACCAGTCATGCCAGTTGCAAACCGCTTTGGGAACAGCCTTTTACATATTGGTATAACACGGCCCCAGATGCCGATGCGGCATTCGCTGGCGACGGGCCGTCGCGCCCGCCTTATTACATTGTCGAACTTGTTTCGGACAAGGCGCCTTGCAACCCGTCGGCGCCTGCATCGGCAAGCCAGAGTTGCAGACGTTTCCGGATTACCGCTTCTAGCGACAGCAGCGGTGGCCGCGCCAATGTCGTCTTGCAGTCCGTCTACGCTACAGAATGAGGGAGAGTGAAAAATGCGCATTACTTTGCCACGCGCCGCCGTGCGCCTTGCCTGCTGCGCCATTCTGCTCGTGCTCGCCGCGCCCGCCGCGGCGGAAATCGTCATTCCGCCCGTGCCGCTTAATGCTGGCCAGAGCAACCCGCCTCTGATCATGCTGGTGGCGGGCAAGGATCACAAGCTGTTCTACGAAGCCTATAACGACACCAGCGACCTCGACGGTGACGGTAATTACGACACCCGCTTCAATCCCCGCATCGAGTATTACGGGCTGTTCGACAGCAAGCTGTGCTACAAGGGCTGGGGGCTGAACAGTAACGGATCCGTTAGCAGAAGCACCGGCTCATACACAGTAAATAAGGATTATTTTTCCCCGGAGGCGGCGGTCAAGGACATGACCTACAAAACATGCCCCGGCTCATGGTCGGGGAACTTTCTCAACTACGTCACCACCAGCCGTATGGATGCGCTGCGCAAAGTGCTCTACGGCGGCCAGCGTTCGTTCGATATGATGAGCGCGACCCTCTTGCGCCGGGCCTACATTCCCCGCGACGCCCACGGGTGGGGCAAGGAATACACCAGCGAAGCGGTGGACGGCTACAAGATTAGCGACTACACGCCGTTTGCCATGCCGGAATCCGGCAAGCGCCATTTCTTCGGCAACTTCAGCGTGCCCAAGTTATGCATACCGCCCAGCAGTTGCCGCGACACCGCCGCCCCGCTACTGGCTGTAGCCAGAAATTCCACCAAACGGATCTGGGACTGGGCCGCTGCCGAAGGCGACAAGCTGTTCAGCAGCTTGTCGGCCGATTCAGGCTCGTCGTTGCACAGCAACTATGTCGTACAAGTGGAGGCGTGTAGCAACACCTTCACTGCCACGCTCCCGGACGGCACGCAGAACTATCGCGGCGACAATTGCAAACCCTATACGAGCACGTCCGGGGGAAGCTCCAAAACCTATTTCAAGCCCGTTGGCATGCTCCATAAATTTGGCGAGGACGGCTCCATGCTGTTCGGCCTGCTCACCGGCAGCTATAACAAGAACATGTCGGGCGGCGTGCTGCGCAAGGCAATGTCCTCGTTCGCAAACGAAATCAATCCAGAGAACGGCCAGTTTACCAACAATGCCACCATCGTCCAGACTTTCGACCGCTTGATGATCTTCGCTTTCAGGCGCTCCACAGCGAACAACTATGTGAGCATGGGCATTGACGGCGCATGGGTGGGTGGCCGCATCATGAACGATGGCGAATTTCCCGATTGGGGCAACCCGGTCGGCGAAATGATGTATGAGGCGATACGCTATCTCGGCGGCGCGGGCGGCGCTACCCCTGCCTACGATTTCACGCACAGCGGCTCCTATGACAGCGAGATAGGTCTGCCAAGGGCCGCCTGGGATAAGCCCTACGACAAAGTGCCCTGGTGTTCCAAGCCCAACATACTCGTACTCTCGGACATCAATCCCTCGTTCGACTCGGATCAGTTACCGGGCGCGCGATTCAAATCGTGCATGAATGCATTTTCGGTAAAAAAAGGCAGCCTCACGGTAAACCATGCCTGCAACCAGCCGGGCAACTCCACATTCAGCGGTGCTTTTGGCTCGCTCAACGTCAGCGAACTGGCCGACACCATCGGCCAGCGCGAAAGCATCAATGGGCGCGACTATTTCATCGGCCAGTCCGGCAGCAAGGTCGACTGGTCGCCGACGGCCAAGCGCGTCGACACGCTTTCCACCATTCGCGGCCTTGCCCCCGAAGAGACTGGCAAGGAGGGGAGCTACTACTCCGCGGCGGTGGCTTATTACGGTAAAAGCACTGGCATCCAGACCGCGGCAGGAAAGGACAGGCAAAAGATCGACACTTATGTCGTTGCCCTCGCCTCGCCCTTGCCCAAGATCGAAGTACCGACCTCCAGCGGCATCGTCACTATTGTCCCCTTCGGCAAGTCAGTCAAAGGCGCAGACCAGAACATCAATGCCGGGAAGGAGTATTTCCAGCCCGCCAACCAGATCGTGGAGTTCTATATCAAGAGCCTCGATCTGCACGACCCCGGCAACGGCGGACGCTACCGCGCCGTCTTCCAGATCAGCTACGAAGACATGGAACAGGGCGCCGACCACGACATGGACGTTATCGCCGAATACGAAATCAAGTACACGCAGAGCGGCACGGTTGAGGTAAAGGTTACGCCGACCTACCAGGCCGCTGGAATCATTCTGAATATAGGCTACACAATTTCCGGCACCACCAAAGATGGTCCTTACCTTGTTGCGCAAAGCAAAAACCCTAGTCCGCCTTTTTATTACCTCAACGTTCCAGCGGACAAGTCCGCCGGTTACTGCCAGACAGCCTCGGCAAGCGACAACACGTGCAAGACTTTGCCGGCCTGCTCGAATAGCGACTCAAGCGCAAAGTTTGGCCCATGCACTCTTGGTCAATCCGTCACGCACACCTTCACCCCTTCGGCCAGGACCGATGCGGCATCCCTGTTGAAAGACCCGCTGTGGTATGCCGCCAAGTGGGGCGGCTTCCGCGACAAGACCAATGACGCCAACCACTGGCCGAACGTGTCCGGAAAATGGGACAGCAACGGCGATCAGATGCCCGACAACTACTTTCTCGTGCGCAATGCGCTGGGGCTACAGGCCGCGCTGGAAAAAACGCTCGGAGCCATCAAAGAGGGCGCGTCCAGTTCCGGCGGCATCGAAGCCAGCAGCGTATCCTTCGGCGTGACCGAAACGCTGGCCTTTACCACGCAATACCAGCCCAGCGACTGGAGCGGCGATCTCATTGCCACCACCATCGTCCCGGTCAGCAAAGACAACCCGGACGGTATAGGCCCGGTCAAATGGCGGGCCGCCGAAAACATGCCCGCGGCCAGCAGCCGCAGGATATTCACCCGCAACAACGCCAACAGCGCCGACATCGCCAGCGTCGGACGGGAATTTACCTGGGATAACCTGAACACGGCGCAGCAGAGCGCCCTGACCGAGGACAAGGCGCTTGACGGCCAGAGCGTCGTCGAATATGTGCGCGGCAGCAATAGCAAAGAGGTGATGCGCGGCGGCACTTTCCGCGACCGCAGCCGCGTATCCGGGGCCAGCAGTCCGCTCGGCGACAGCCCGCACAACGAACCGCGCTACGCCAAAGCAAGCGACACGCTCTATCTCGGCGCCAACGACGGCATGCTGCACGGCTTCGACGCCAGGAACGGGCGGGAACTGTTCGCCTACATACCTTCCGCGCTGATTCCCAAACTATCCAAATTAACGCACGTCGACTATGGCCACGAGTATTACGTGGATGGCGAAGCGGAAACCGCCGCCGTGGATGGCCGCCTTTATCTAATAGGCGCGCCGGGCCGTGGCGGCAAAGGGCTTTACGGCCTCGATGTCACGAATCCGTCCGGCTTTGCGGCCAGCGATGTGAAATGGGAACTCAACGGCGCTGCCGACGCAACGAAATGCGGGGGCGATGCCAACATGGACAACATTGGGTTCGTACTCTCCAAGCCGGTGATCGCTACCCTCAACGACGGCAAGGCCCATATCATCGTCGGCAACGGCTACAACAGCTGCTACGGCAGGGCCGCGCTCTACATCCTGGACATAGCGAGCGGCGCGGTACAAAAGCGGATTGACGTTCCCATCCTGTCCGGCAGCGTCAACAACGGTCTTTCCGCACCCGCCGTGCTGGATGCGAATGGCGACGGCAAAGTCGACATTGTTTACGCAGGCGACATGAATGGCGGCCTGTGGCGTTTCGACTTGAGTTCTGCCAATGCCAGCGGCTGGGGTATCCATTCCGGCAGCGTGGCGGATGTTCCGATATTCCTCGCCGCCAATAATGGCAAGTCCCAGCCGATTAGCGCCGCCCCCGTGATCGCGGTCGACAACAGCATTACGCCGGCCCGAATTCACATCCTTTTCGGTACCGGCCGCTATCTGGTCACCGCCGACAAATCCGACCAAAGCATCCAAAGCTGGTACGGAATCATCGACGACGGCAAAGGAACGGCTACTCGCAATGATCTCAAGGCGCGCCGCTTCATCTTCCGCAACGACTCCGCGCGCGCCATCGAAGATGCCAGAACCAACGACATGGGCAATGCCAGGGGCTGGTACATCGACTTCAATGTCCAAGGCGATTCTGGCGAGCGGGTAATCAGCTCGGGCATCGTCTTGAGCGCCCAGCGCGGCACCACGATCTTGTTCCCATCCATCATTCCTGTCGAAAACGACCCATGCATGGCTGGCGGGCGCAGCTATCTCAACTTCGTCAATGCCTTTACCGGAGCCTCGCTTGATTTCGTCTTCCTGGACATCAATGGAGATGGCGTGGTGAATGGCGACGACAAAATAAGCGATGGCAAAAATCCCGCTTCGCTCAAGGTCGACAACGGCATCATCAACAACATCAAGGTGATCTCCGGGCCGGGAAACAATTTGCAGGTCATTTATGGCAAATCCAGCGGCGTGCCCAGCAGCGATGGCGTCAACCCTGGCGACAGCCCGCACAAAGGCCGCCTCTCCTGGCGCGAACTGTATGGAAAATAAAATCCTGCATCCAGGGCCAGCATAAGGGCCTCTCGTTCCGGGCATGCCGCGCAAGCGGCATGCCCTCGTTTGGGGCATCGCGCCGCGCCCGCCACGCAAGCCCGCCGCAACATCGGCAATGCCAGGACGCTGTATGCGGAACCGCGGAAGCCTTTCCTCCGCCACCGCAACAGCGGCGGCAGCGAAACCGCCGGGGAAACCGTAGTCGCCTGAGTCGGCCTTCTGCTTGTGAACCAGCCCGTTCTGGCTCAAAACACCGGGCGGCTGGCTTTTTTCCAGAACCTTCTGGCTCGGAACTCAAACCGTCTGGAAAAAAGCCAGAACGTTCTGGGGAAAAACCAGGGCCGCCTGCTTTTTTAGCAGGATTTTTTGTGGCTTTTTGGAGAACGTTCAAGAAAAAAGCCAGAACGTTCTGGAAATAAACCAGAACCGTCTGGAAAAGAGCCAGGACGTTCTGGAAAAAAACCTCGTTTCCCCGAGAAAAAAGCCAGGCGGTTCGAGAACAGAACCAGGATCGTCAAGAAAAAAGCCAGACGGTTTCAGCTCGATACCCCGCTGCCCTGGAATTCCAGTTCGCGCCCCCCGGCAGTCTCCCGCACTCCCCATGGCAGCGGCTTCGACCGCGAGCATCGCCCGCCCGGATTGATATTGCGTAGATGCTATTTATCGCAAGCGCGCGTCATTACCTGCGCCCCGGCGCGTTCGGCGGCTTCCTTGTGCTTCCAACAGGCGATGAAGTCTTACGGCGTCATGGTGGAGCCTGCAAAAATTATTTACCCAGCAATTGTTCCTCATGCGCCACGATTAGATATACTGCGCGGACACAATTCCGCAAACATGTGCACAAGTGCCGCGCATTGTCGCGCACGAGTTGCATCAAACAATTGCGCATAAGGAAAACAGCATGGCTTTCAGAAATTTTCGCTACAGCAGTAACGGGCACGACGTAAGCGGCCCAATCACATTGGTCGAAGGGAACACGCTCAAGCTGAAGCTTGACGGCGTGAAAGCCGCTGGCAAGGCGCTGCGCTATGAAGTCAGTAGCGACGGCGCGCCCTGCCCGCTTCGGGTGACGACAAACGCCAGATCGAACCAATTGGAGCAGGCCGTCATCATCCATGTAACCCAATGCGTCAGTCAGTCTCACTTCACCGTCCGGGCAGTCCTTCCGAAAGGCACGGAAACAAACGGCGCGTCCATCCCTGTTACCCCTCTCCAGATAGAAATCGTCCCCAAAATCGTGCTGCCCCCGGCCACAACGGATGCGGGTCTGATTGTTCGCCTGTTGTTGGCCGAGGCGCTGTCGCCCTTGAAGAGTAGCTATGGGAATGGCGCGGAAGCCTGCGAAGCCATAGGTCTCATGCTGCAAGTGTTGGGTGCCCGACTTTATGCTTCAACGACGGACCTTGGCCCTTCCATCAATCTCGTGCCGAAGGGATCGGGCCTTCGGAAGATAGTTTTTGCGCCAAGGCAGATCGAAGGGTTTCAGGGCATCCCATTACCCACAACGTAAAGTATCAGGTATAAGCTACTGTTTTTAAACTAGCTGTCAAGTTAATGTCATGAGTTGGGTGGATGAGGAATTTGCCGATCTTGATTTGGGCGATGC
>JAIRWW010000143.1 GCA_031268685.1 Azoarcus sp. | reverse complement strand
AAGCGGGCATCGTCTATAGCGCTTCCGGCGGCGATTGCCTGCGGATCGCGGTCGAGCGCGATCAGCCTGCCCGTCACATCCAGCCTCGAAAGCACTTCCCGGCTGTGCCCTCCCCGGCCAAATGTGCCATCGACATAAACCCCCCTGCCCTTGATCGCCAGGGCATCGATCGCTTCCCGAAGTAGAACGGTGATGTGCATGACCGCCCGCTCACAAGACGAGATTCTCGAAGCCGGGTGGCACTACCCCCGGCCTGGCCTGCACTTGCTGTTGCCAGCCCGCGTCCGACCACAGTTCAAAATACGTTAATTGGCCGACCAGCCAGACCCGCTTTTCGAGCCCGGCGTATTGCCGTAGCGACGATGCGACCAACACTCGCCCCGAGTTATCGAGCGTTTCATCTTGTGCATAGCCGACGAACAAGCGCTTCCATGACGCCGAATTGGGATCGAGGCTGGGCATGCGCCGGATCTGGCTGCGGATCGGCTCCCAGTCCGGCGCGGAATAGATGAGCAGGCAGCCGTGGGGATGGGCAGTGATAACCACTTTCCCATCTTCCAGAGCATCCCGATACTTGGCAGGGATCGCAAGGCGTCCCTTGGCATCGAGATTTAGCTCTGTGGTCCCCTGGACATCCCGGAGCATTGTTCCCCAGCCCCCACTTGGCGCACCTTGCGCCACTAAAACCCACACAAACCCCCTAACTGAACCACAATTGTCGAACATTCCGCAAAAAAAAGAAATTGTTTTTTATTGCAACAAGCTATCTCGATCAGCAAATTTCAACATAATGTATTTAAAATCAACGGCAATGTCTGTATATATTCATAAATAGCATGAACTTTGGATGATGTCATTCGGCGGGTGGGGAAAAGTGGGACAAATTCACAGGAAGTGCTGGAAATGCCCCTTATCCCGACGGAAAGCGGAGAAATACGCCAAGACAGCCCCTCGCGCCGCGTCGTCGCGGAGCAAAAAACCGGAAAAGAGTGGGAAAACCCCACAATGGGAAAAAGGGGAAGACCCGGCGGCGGGCGAAGCGGGAAGTCCGCCGATAAGCCGGGTTCTGTCGAATGTCCCGAAGGACACCGGGCAATCATTCATCTTGGCGCCGCGTTGCCGCGGCGCTCCAGCAGCCTACCCGGGGGCGGCGCGAGCCACGCAATGCCCCCCTATTTGGCCTTGCCCCGGATGGGGTTTGCCGTGCCGGAACTGTTGCCAATTCCGCGGTGGGCTCTTACCCCGCCGTTTCACCCTTGCCTGATTCCGCGTTACGCGGACCATCGGCGGTTTGTTTTCTGTTGCACTTTCCGTCGCCTCGCGACGCCCGGCCGTTAGCCGGCATCCTGCTCTGAGGGGCCCGGACTTTCCTCCACGCAAAGGTGCGCAGCGATTGCCTGGCGAACTTCCCGCGGCGGATTATAGCCTTCGCGGGCGAAACGGCCCGTTGCGCAATAGCCATGCCGGATTCGTTCCGACCCGCTTCTCCTGTCAAGGGCGATTGGCTATAATTCGGCGGTTTCAGGGGTTTTCGTCCTGGACGGGAAAAAGGAAGGGATCATGAGTGATCAGAAGGTGGATAGCGAGCGCCGAGCGCTCATACTGGCGACCTCCGCCGCGGGCGGTGTTGCCGTGGCGGCGGCGGCGGTGCCGTTTGTCGCCAGCCTGGCCCCGTCGGAACGTGCGAAAGCCGCCGGCGCGCCAGTAGTGGCGGATATCGGCAAACTGGCTCCCGGCGAAAAAATGGTCGTGAAATGGCGCGGCAAGCCGGTGTGGATTCTGCGTCGCACGCCGGAAATGCTTGCTTCGCTTGAAAAAGTGGCCGACAGGGTGAGCGATCCGGCCTCGGAAAAATCAGATCAGCCCGATTACGCCAAAAACACGGCGCGCGCGGTCAAGGACGAATACCTCGTCGTCGTCGGCATCTGCACACACCTGGGCTGTTCGCCATCCGACAAAATCAAGCCTGGCAATGCAGAAGGCATGCCAGCCGACTGGCAAGGCGGCTTCTTCTGCCCCTGTCATGGATCGCAGTTCGATCTGGCGGGAAGGGTATTCAAGGCCATGCCGGCGCCGACCAATCTGGAAATCCCTCCCTATACCTACCTGTCGGATACTTCCATCCTCATTGGCGAAGATCCAAAGGAGGCATAAAGCATGGCTGCGAACACCAATTACGAAAAATACCGCTCGAACGGCACCCTCCTGGGCAACGTGCTGGAATGGGTCGATGCCCGCTTTCCGGCAACTTCGCTGTGGAAAGCGCATTTGTCCGAGTACTACGCGCCCAAGAATTTCAACTTCTGGTATTTCTTCGGATCGCTTGCGATAGTAGTGCTGGCAATTCAGATCGTGACCGGGATCTTCCTGACCATGAACTACAAGCCCGACGGCACGCTCAACGCCTACGGCATTCCCACCGCCTTCGCCAGCGTCGAATACATCATGCGGGAAATAGCGGGCGGCAAGTTCATACGCTACTTCCATTCGACCGGGGCTTCGGCCTTCTTCATCGTCGTATATCTGCACATGTTCCGGGGCATGCTCTACGGCTCGTACCGCAAGCCCCGCGAACTGATATGGATCTTCGGCGTGCTGATCTTCCTGTGCCTGATGGCGGAAGCCTTCATGGGCTATCTGCTGCCGTGGGGGCAAATGTCCTACTGGGGCGCACAGGTCATCATCAACCTCTTCTCGGCGATCCCCTTCGTCGGCCCCGATCTCTCTCTGCTCATACGGGGCGACTACGTGGTGTCCGACGTAACGCTGAACCGCTTCTTCGCGCTCCACGTCATCGCCGTGCCGCTGGTGCTGATCGGGCTGGTCGTCGCGCACATCCTGGCGCTGCATGAAATCGGCTCGAACAACCCCGATGGCGTCGAAATCAAGAAGTTCAAGGACGAAAAGGGCATTCCGCTGGATGGCATTCCCTTCCACCCGTACTACACGATCGCGCACGACCTTCCCGCTACGGTCATCTTCCTGTTCTTCTTCTGTGCAGTCGTCTTCTTCGCGCCCGAAGTCGGCGGCTACTTCCTGGAATACAACAACTTCCTGCCCGCCGACCCGATGAAAACACCGCCGCACATCGCGCCGGTCTGGTATTTCACCCCGTTCTACTCAATGCTGCGGGCGATGGTGTGGAATTTCTTCTGGCTCGATGCCAAGCTCTGGGGCGTGATTGCCATGGGCGGCGGCGTGGTGATCCTGGCCTTCCTGCCCTGGCTCGACCGCAGTCCGGCGAAGTCCATTCGCTACCGCGGATCGATCTTCAAGACCCTGCTCGGCATTTTCGTGGTTGGGTTTCTGATTCTCGGTTTTCTGGGGATGCAAGTACCGGGCTATCTCTTCTTCGGCCGCAGCTGGCTGCCCGGCGACGTCATTGCCCAGATTTTCACCGTCTACTACTTCCTTTTCTTCCTGACCATGCCGTACTGGTCGAAGATCGACAAATGCAAGCCGGTTCCGGAAAGGGTGACGTTCAAATGAAGAAAACGAATGTAGTCAAATTCATCAAGCGTCTCGCCGTCATTGCCCTGTTCGCGCCGCTTGCTGCCTTGGCCTCCGAAGGCGTGCATCTGGAAAAGGCGCCAGTCAGCACTGACCAGAAAAACCTCCAGAGCGGCGCCAGACTGTTCATCAATTACTGTCTGAACTGTCATGGCGCTTCTGCGGTGCGCTACAACCAGCTGCAAAAAATCGGTCTGGACGAAAAGACTATTACCGACAACCTGCTCTTTACCGGCGAGAAAACCGGCGACCTGATGACGGTCGCCATGAGCCGCGAAGACGCCGAAGCCTGGTTCGGCACAGCGCCGCCCGATCTGTCGTTGATCGCGCGCGCCAAGGCATCGGAGTCTGGTAGCGGCGCGGACTATCTGTACACCTATCTGCGCAGCTTCTACCGCGATCCGGCCCGTCCGACCGGCTGGAACAACACGGTTTTCGCCAATGTCGGCATGCCGCACGCGCTGTGGGATCTGCAAGGCGTACAGACCCTGAAAGAAACAACTGACGATAACGGCCACAAAGTTCAGGAGCTCGCCCTGAGCAAATCTGGCACCATGTCGAAAGAAACATACGATCAGGCTGTAGCCGATCTTGTCTCCTTCCTGGTATGGATGGGCGAGCCGGATGCTGGAAGCCGCGAAACAATTGGTGTATTTGTTCTAATCTTCCTTGCCGGTCTTTATGTACTTACCCACAAACTGGGCAAAAATTATTGGAAGGACATCCACTGACCAGTGGTTCTGTGACGAACTGATCCCTTCAACCCGCACGCACTGCGCGAACCACTGCGCAGTGCGCTTTTGTCTTTTGCATCCCCCGGAGTCGCCAAGCCATGATGAATCTATATTCCGGCACGACAGATCCCTTCAGTCACCGTTGCCGGATCGTGCTCTACGAAAAGGGCATGGATTTTGAAGTGATCGATGTCGACCTGTACAACAAGCCCGAAGATATCGCCATTATCAACCCCTACAACCGGGTTCCGGTACTGGTCGACCGCGATCTCGTGCTATACGAATCGAACATCATCAACGAATACATCGACGAACGTTTTCCGCATCCGCAACTGATGCCGCCCGACCCAATCATGCGGGCGCGGGCGCGCCAATTGTTACATACATTCGAGCACGAACTGTTCGAGCACATTCCGGCTCTCGAAGCCAACCAGAAAGGCATCGAGAAAACGCGCGACCATGTGCGCGACCATCTCATACAATTGACGCCGATCTTCACCAAGCAGAAGTTCATGCTTGGCGATGAATTCTCGATGCTCGACGTAGCGATTGCCCCGCTTCTGTGGCGGCTCGAACACTACGATATCGAACTGCCCAAGGCCGCTTCGGCGTTGATGAAATACGCGGAACGCATTTTCAGCCGCCAAGGCTTCATCGATGCGCTGACGCCGTCCGAAAAAATCATGCGGCGCTGAGAACGGCACTGGAAAGAGGGGGGACGCCATGGTTTCCACCAAACCTTATTTGATTCGCGCCATCCATGAATGGTGCATCGATCAGGGCTTTACCCCCTATCTGGCCGTGCTTGTCGACGAGCATACGCGCGTGCCTCCCGGCTACGTCCGCGATGGCCAGATCGTGCTCAACGTCGCCCCCGAGGCGACGCATCAGCTAATGATGAACAATGAGCAAGTAACGTTCCAGGCGCGCTTCAATGGCGTGGCGCACCAAATCGTAGTGCCCATCGGCAATATCGCGGCGATCTACGCCCGCGAGAATGGCCAGGGCATGGCTTTCGAGCCTCAGCTCCATCGCGCGCCGGAAGGCGCTTCCACCGAAAACGGAGAAAGCGGCCCGCCGCCGCCAGACAACCACCCGCCGCCACGCGGCTCGCACCTGAAAGTAATCAAATAGACAAACAGCACAAGGAAAGCGCACAGTACGCCACCCTTGTCCGCCCCACGGAGAACCGCGCCGCCATGGAATGGAGCGAACGTTACGAACTGGGCCTGGCCCGCATGGACGAAACGCATCGTGAGTTCATCGAGTTCTGCAATGTGCTGGCCGTCGCCGCGCCTGAAAGTTTCCTTACACAGCTGGATGCTTTCATCGACCATACCGCCGGGCATTTCGATCAGGAAAACCGCTGGATGGAAGCAGTGAACTTCCCTTCCTGCCATCGCGCCGAACACGACCGGGTGTTGGAAGTCATGCGT
>JAIRWW010000141.1 GCA_031268685.1 Azoarcus sp. | reverse complement strand
ATTTTCATGGCAATACCACTCGCCAGATTATCGTTTCCCGCTTCGGCGCACGAGAAAAGGCAGGTTGGCCGTGGCCGCTTTGCCGCTGGCATCGCGCACGGTGATGAACAGGCGATACGCGCCAGGGGTTTCCGGGGCGCGAAAGCGCAGGCTGGCCGCATCGGCTGCGAGTATTTCTACGCCGACCGCTTCCGGTTCCGGTTCGGCGTCGCCGCCGCCAAGAATCTGGCTGGCTTCCCGGCGCAGCAGCCAGCCGGTGACGAGCGCTTCGCCGCGCGCTTCGACTCCGGCGGAGACAGTTTCTCCCGGCGCGAATTCGTCGGCGGCAATGCCCATGCCCAGGATGCTGGGCGCAGGCCGCGCGGGCGGACGGCCCCAGGCGGCGGCGAGGGCATCGGTCATTTCGGTCAGGCTGCCATCGGCGAGCAAAAGGCCGTGCCAGGTCGCGGTCTGCTCTTGTTTGGCGCCCCACAGGAAGGGGAATACGCCGCGCACTTGAGGCTCTTTGCGCAATTCGGCCAGGCTGCGCTTGAAGTAGGCTGCTTTTTCGCGGCTGCTGAGTTCGACCGGCGCGCCCCATGGTTTGCGCCCAGCCTGCCATTGCCCCAGCGCGCCTAGCTCGGTGATGACGATGGGCTTGGAAATGCCCGCGGCGCGCATGCGCTCGCCTATGCCTGCAACCGCGCCCGCATATAGGTTGATGCCGAGAAGGTCGATGTTGGCGCAGCAGGAGGCGAGCGGCTTCAGGTATTCAGTGCTGCCGTCGGTGATGGTCATCAGCGTGGGGTGAGCGGGGTCGAGCGCTTTGACCACGCCGCCCAGACGGTCAATTTCGCGCCACATGGGCAGCGGGTCGGGCATTTCGTGTTCGACTTCGTTGCCTATGCCCCAGGCCAGCAGCGCCGGGTGCTTGCGGTAGCGGCGGACGAATGCGCGGATGCGTTCTTCCTGTGCGGCGATGGCTTTCGGGTCGTCAAGGCGAAAGCCGTGGCGCGGCAGGCCGACGTGAAGCCCCATGACGACGCCCAGGCCAAGCTTGCGCGCTTCGTCGAGTACCCAGGCATCTTTTTCGCCGTAGACGCGCAATGCTTTCGCGCCAGCGGCAGCGAGTTTTTTCAGCGCGGCACGGTCGCCCGCGAAGGTAGCGCCCTGCCATTGGGCGGGGGGGGAGGAGGGTTCTGCCGCCATGCCGGGAGACATGGTCATTGCCAGCGGCAGGACGATGAGAAGCCGGGACAGGTTTTGCCGGAACAGGGCAGAAAAGGAGACGGACGCATTCACACCGGGATCCTCGAATCATTGCATTGCATTGCCTTGCGCTGTATTGCGCTCGAATGGGCAGGGAGCGCGGTTTCACAAAGAAACCAGCAATGGATGCGACTATGGAAGCCCTGGATAATTCCGTTCGTTCCGAACTTTGCCAAGGCAAGGGTGGGTATTCCGCATGGAAGCGCAGGCTTGGGCCGGTTCAGGCCGAATGGATGGGAATCGTCCGGCGATTCCAAGGTTCTGGAATGGGCGCATGCGCCATACAGGCAGGCGCGTTCCAAAAAACGGCGCCCCAGCAGCCAACGCGGGGACGCCGTTCGGAGGGATGAATCAAGCCGCGTTTTGCTTGACGTTCCAAGTGCCCGTGACAACAGCGCCCATGGCGCCGTTGGCTTCCTGTTCCTTGACCTCTACTTTGATCTTGGAATAGGACAGGCTGACTGTTTCTTTCACGCGCACATCGTCGGAGGAACCCATCGGCCCCGTGTGCGTGACCAGAACATCTTCCAGGGTAACGTGCATGTATTCCTGCGAGCCGTCGCCAGCCTTGCAGGCGGAGATTTCGACTTTCGAAATATGCTTGCCAGCAGCGCAGTACTGGAACAGGTTGGGTGTGGCCCTGTCGATGTAGTGGGTGAAGGACAGGTTGTCAAAGCTGGCCTTGCCCACGCCGCCGCCGGTAAACATCGAGGAGGATTGGGATACGCCATAGCTGAAGCTCAGCGCGTCGATCCAGCCTTTATGCTTGGAGTCTTTGGATTCGCCTGTAATGCCTTCGAGTTTGATGTAGAAGTCCTGGAGAGATGCCATGTTGTATCTGCCTTTTAGAGTTTGAAACAACGTTGGAAAAGCCGTTTCGCCATCATGAAATGATCATGACAAGTGAAGCGGAGTACGAAAAACAGCTGTCTATTCTAATATGGCATGGCGGCAATGTGAATACGCTTACTATCGTATCGCCCCATGGAGCCGCCGAAAAGTCTTCATCCATTGGGCTGGACAGGGCATTGCCCGCAATTTCACGAGCAATGCCCTTCGGCAAATCCAGGGCAAACAGCGTTATCCCTGGTTTGTTGTTATATGCGCTCGTCCACGCCGCGCTTCATGCTTTATGTTTTATTTATTCGTTTTGGCTTTGCCCGCTTCCAGCGCTTTTTCCAGCGCATCGGCATTCAGATAGCCGCTGGCGCGCGAGCCGTCGGCGAAAAATAGCGTGGGCGTGCCGGTTATGCGCAGTTTCTTGCCCAGGGCCACGTTGCGGTCGACTGCGGCGCTGTCGCAATCGGCGGCAGGCGGCGTTTTGTTTTCGACGACCCAATTCACCCAGGTGGCCGCTTTATCTTTGGCGCACCATATGTGGCGCGACATGGATTCGGAATCGGGGGAAAGAATGGGATAAAGGAAGGTGTATATGGTTATGTCTTTTATTTTTTGCAATTCCTGGCCCAGTTTTTTGCAAAACCCGCAGTGCGGATCTTCAAATGTCGCCAATACTCGTTTGCCATTGCCATTGACACGTTTGACGGCTTGTTCCAGAGGCAGGGATTTGAAATCTATGGAAGCGAGTTTTTCGAGGCGCGCAAGCGTGATGTCCTGGCGCGTCCGGGTGTCGATGATGCTGCCTTCAATGAGAAAGCTTACTGCTTCGTCGGTGTAATACAGGCTGCCATTGATGAGCAGGATTTCATAAAGTCCGCCCTGCTGAATGCGCGTCACTGATTCGACTATCGGCACAGGGGCTTTGACGAATGCCTCGAAACTTTTGCGCACCGAGGATTCGTCGGCGGATGCGGAGGCAGCAGCAAACATTGAAAGAAGGACGGCCAAAAACGACAGGCGGGATAAAAAGGACATGCTAATCTCCAGGCTGGATGGGCAAGACGGTTTCAAGATAATTTAATTCAAGACGTTTCCATTCGCCGCATAGCGGGCAAGCAGTCTGGCCGCCATGGGCAGGCGGGCGCTGAGGTTCAGCCCCGCGTTGCGCAGTTTCGCTATGAGCGGGTTGCGGCAGGCGAACAGGCGGGCAAGCCCATCGGTCGTGTATTG
>JAIRWW010000124.1 GCA_031268685.1 Azoarcus sp. | reverse complement strand
CCAGATTTTCGTGTAGAATGCCCCTGCTTATTCCTAAAGCATAATAATTCCCTTTCGCTGCGACCTCTCCATGCCATCTTCTCCATCCCCTGCCGGTGCAGTCCTTCCCGGCGATCGCGCCCGCCGCCGCAGCGTTTTTTGCCTGTGTCTCGCTCTGCTTGCCACGCCGGCTGCCGTGTGGCTTTTCCTCAAGCTTGAATCCTTGTGGCGGCATATCGAGCCGCTCGAAGGCGGCGTCTTCGTCATCAGCGCCACCGCATTGGGCATAGTGCTGGCGCTCCTGCCCGTTGCCGCTGTGTTCGGCTGGCTGCTTGCGCTCTGGTTTGGCGTGGGAAGCGTTTACTCTCCGCGCCAGCGCGCTACGCCGATCATCGACCGTGTCATCGTCGGCACGGGCATCATCGCGTGGTTTCTGCCCGCACTGGGTTTTTTTGCATCGGCGGTCTATGCGCTGTTTTCAGGGCGCGTGCATTTCGTACAGCCCGCGCGCGATTACCTGCGCACAGTCGACCCCATCGCCTACTGGCAAGGCGTCGGCTTCATGCTCATTACCGGCGGTGTTTTCGCATGGCTGGCCTGGCGATACTGGCAAGGCAAGTTGCACCGCAGTCCAGACTCGGCATAACAATAATATTCATACGCCGCCAGACCCGGCTTCGCGGGCTATATCGAGCGCTTGCCCGACGCGGTCGACGCCATGAATGTCGATGCCGGGGATAGCTTGGCGCGGCAGATTGGCGCGGGGGACTATGGCGACCTTGAAGCCGAGTTTGGCGGCTTCCCTCAAGCGTTCCTGGCCGCGTGGGGCAGGGCGGATTTCGCCAGCCAGGCCGACTTCGCCGAAAACTGCAAGGCCGCGCGGCAGCGCCCGGTCGCGCAGGGAAGATGCAATGGCGAGCAGGATAGCGAGATCGGCGGCGGGTTCGGCAATTTTGACGCCGCCGACGGCGTTGACGAAAACATCCTGGTCGAAACAGACAATGCCCGCATGACGGTGCATGACTGCAAGCAGCATGGCGAGCCGTGCCGGTTCCAGCCCAACGGTGAGGCGGCGGGGATTGGGGCTTTGGGTGGCATCGACGAGAGCCTGGATTTCCACGAGCAGGGGGCGGGTGCCCTCCTGGGTGATGAGGACGCAACTGCCGGAAACACCTGCGTCATGTTGAGAGAGAAAAAGCGCGGAGGGGTTGGCCACGCCCTTGAGGCCGCGTTCGGTCATGGCGAAGACGCCGAGTTCATTTACAGCGCCGAAGCGGTTCTTGAAGGCGCGGATGAGGCGGAAACTGGAGTGAGTATCGCCCTCAAAATAGAGAACAGTGTCGACGATATGTTCGAGAACGCGGGGGCCGGCAAGCGCGCCATCCTTGGTTACGTGGCCGACCAGGATGAGGCTCAGCCCGGTTTGCTTGGCGTGCCGGGTGAGTTGGGCGGCGCATTCGCGCACTTGGCTGACAGAGCCGGGGGCGGAAGAAAGGCTTTCGGTGTGAAGAGTCTGGATGGAGTCGATAACGGCGATGCGCGGGGTAGTTTCGCGCAGGCGGTCGAGGATGTGTTCCAGCTGGTTTTCGGTGAGTAGTTGGAGACCGCCCGGAGTGAGTTGCAGCCGCTGGGCGCGCAGGGCGATCTGTTCGCCCGACTCTTCGCCGCTGACATAGACAGCGGTATATTCCCCGGCGAGTTCGCACAAAGCTTGCAGCAAGAGGGTGGATTTACCGATGCCGGGATCGCCGCCGATGAGGACGACGCCGCCCGCGACAAGTCCGCCGCCGAGGACGCGGTCGAATTCAGCGATGCCGGAGGGAATGCGAGTTTCTTCGCGTGCTTCGAGCGAGGCGAGACTCTGCATGCCCGCCATGGCGCCGGCAATGCCTACGCGGCGCGCGGATGCTGCGGGTCCGGAGACTGTTTCGACGAGGGTGTTCCATTCCTTGCATTGGGGGCATTGCCCTTGCCAGCGCGGCAGGCGAGCGCCGCAGCCGGTGCAGACATAAGCGGATTTCGTTTTCGTCATCTCGGGGCTGTTTTATTGTTCGGCGCTCGAAGCGGAGAAGTGTGCGATTAGACCACAACCTTGCCCATCTTCCATTGTTGTCGCGCTTTTGAGCACAGGCAGACGGGGCTTCATGTTATAAGACCGCTTCCACACAATATCGACGGTTTATCGGCAATGCCTTTTGGGTTTTACATCATCATGGCGGCGCAGTTTTTTTCTGCGTTTGCCGATAACGCAGTGCTGTGGGTTGCCATTGCCATGCTCCGCGACGCGGAAGCGCCCGAATTCCACGAACCCTTGCTCAAACTTTATTTCGTGGTTTCTTATGTACTGCTGGCTGCTTTCGTCGGAGCTTTCGCCGATTCAATGCCGAAATGGCGAGTAATGTTGATCAGCAATACGGTGAAGATCGCCGGCTGCCTGTTGCTGTTCTCGGGCGTTCACCCCTTGTTTTCCTATGCCATCATCGGGCTTGGGGCGGCGGCTTATTCACCGGCCAAGTATGGCATCCTGACGGAATACCTGCCCCATCGCCTGCTGGTGGTCGCCAATAGCTGGATCGAAGGACTGACAGTAGGCGCAATCATCCTTGGCACGGTCGTGGGCGGCTATCTGACGCGCGGTAATGTAACAGACTGGCTCATTGCCCTGGAGATTCCGGCTGTCGATACCGCCGCGCAGGCCGGTATAGCGGTCGTCGGCATTTTTTACCTGCTGGCGGCGCTGCTGAATCTTTTTATTCCCGATACAGGTGTCGACCACAAGCCGCTGAAAAGCAATCTGATTTATCTATGCCACGATTTTTCCCACTGTCTGAAGCTGTTGTGGCGCGACAAACTGGGGCAAATTTCATTGGCGGTGACGACGCTGTTTTGGGGAGCGGGGCAGACCCTCCAGTTCATAGTCATCAAGTGGGCGGCAAGCAATCTCGGCCTGCTGGAGCTGTCGGACGCGACGCTCTTGCAGGGCGTAGTGGCTGTCGGCATCGCCATCGGAGCGGTGCTGGCCGCGCGCTTCATCAGCCTGCGCAAGGCGGCCAGCGTAATACCGCTAGGCATCATGATGGGGCTGATGATGTTCGTAATGCCGCACATCACCAACGTGCTGATTGCCAAGGGAGCGCTGGTCATCATCGGCGTGCTCGCCGGGTTTTTCGTCGTGCCGATGAATGCGCTTCTCCAGCACCGCGGCCATGTCCTCATGGGGGCCGGACATTCGATTTCGGTGCAGAATTTCAATGAAAACCTTTCCATCCTGCTGATGCTGGCAGCTTATGCACTGTTGCTCTGGCTCGATTTATCGGTCAGCACGATGATCTACATCTTCGGCTTCTTCCTTGCCGGATCCATGTACCTGATCAAGCGTTGGCACGATGCCAACCAGCGCGCGGCGGACAATGTCGCCAAGCTCGACGATGTGG
>JAIRWW010000110.1 GCA_031268685.1 Azoarcus sp. | reverse complement strand
TTCCGCTCGCTTTCCTCATCAGCTGCTGCCGCATCCGATGCAGAGGCATTTCCAGCGCCCGAGCGGCTGCCATCCCACAGTCCCCACCACGACTTTTCCGGCAAACCGCGATTGAGCGCTTCGTCGCGGCGGCCTTGTTCCAAACATTTTTCGATTTCCCGGCGCAGCAACAAAGGCAAGTCGGGATCGGCAATCCAGCGCCCTTCAACCGAGAGAATATCGCCGTGCCCAGGGATGTGATGCGCGCCATTTTCCATGCTCCAGCACAAGACGGAGCGCATCGGACGCCGCCAGCCAGAATCGTGGATCAGAACGGCTTCGCCATCATCCACACTCTCCAGCAGCCAGCCAAATCCATAGTGATGGTAGTCTTCAGACGGCTCAAGGCAGCTGGATAGATTTTCCCGAAGCATTTCATCTACGCCCCAAATCCGGCTGGCGCCCAACAATGCGTCGCGGGAATGCGCGACTTCATTGCGCGCAAAAAACGGATTTTCTATTGCAGGCAGGTCATGCCATGTGATGTTTCGGCGGTGTATGACTTTCACGGCAGGTCTTTATCCCTGAAACAGGCCAATGAAACGATTTTTACTATCCAAAGGGCAAAGCATAGGGGAAAAGCACTTCACGAAGCAAACCACCCGGCGTGGGCCGGGCCAGCCCATAGCGTCGATGCGCGTTCGCTCATCCATGCGCGGCGCGAAATTCATCCATGAACCGCAGCAATGCCTCGACGGCTTCCGGCAGCACGGCGTTATAGAGCGAAGCGCGGATGCCGCCTACGGATTTGTGCCCCTTCAGGCCGATGAAGCCCGCCGCTTCGGATTCTTTCACGAAGCGCGCTTCCAGTTCTACGCCCGGTAATGTGAAGGGGATATTCATGTTGGAGCGGCAGGCGACATCGACCGGGTTTTTGTAGAAACCGCCGCTGCCATCGATGGCCGCGTACAGCCGCCGCGCTTTTTCCCGGTTGATGGCGGCCATCGCGGCAAGCCCGCCACGCGCTTTCAGCCATTTGAACACCAGCCCGGCTACGTAGATGGCGAACGCAGGCGGTGTGTTGAGCATGGAATCGTTGTCGGCCTGGTTGCGGTAGTCGAGGAGCGCGGGTGTGCCCGCCGCCGCGCGCCCAAGCAGGTCTTCGCGGACAATGACGATGGTCAGGCCAGAAGGCCCGATGTTTTTCTGCGCCCCGGCGCTTATCAGGCCGTAACGGCGCACATCCAGCGGGCGGGACAGGATATGCGAACTCATGTCGGCGACAAGGGGCAGGCCGGGAGCCGCCGCCGAAATGGCGTCGAAGAGTCTTGTTTCGTCGTCTTCATGCACTTCTACGCCGTGAATGGTTTCGTTGGTGCATAAATGGAAGTAGGCGGCGTTTTTGTCGAACGGCAGGCTGCCAAAGTCGGGCAGGCGCAGGAATTTTCCGTTTTCTTCCGTGGATGCCACGAGACGCGCCCTGCCGATTCTCGCCGCTTCTTTGTATGCTTTTTGCGACCATGCGCCGGTGAGCAGGTAATCGGCGCTCCGGCCCGCCAAGAGGTTCATTGGCACTTGCGCAAATTGCAGGGTCTGCCCGCCTTGCAGGAACAGTACTTTATAGTTTTCAGGTATGGACAGCAGTTCACGCAGATCGGCTTCCGCTTCGGCGATCACGCCGGAAAACGCTTTGCCGCGATGGCTCACTTCCATGATTCCGGCGCCGATGCCGTGCCAGTCGGATAGTTCTTCCCCTGCCTGTTGCAGCACTTCGAGCGGCAGCGCCGCCGGGCCAGCGCTGAAATTCCAGGCCCGCGTCATTGCTCCGGCCCTTCGCTATCGTCAGCCGCCGAAGATGTGTTGTCTTCTCCATCCGGACTGGCGGCGGCGGTATCCCCTGCTTCGGTTTCGCTGGCGGCGGCTTCGTCGTCGCTTTCGCTTTCGACATCGATGTCGATATCGACGTCGACGTCCGATTCCGCCACTTTTTCGATGCCGGCGAGCGCAGCGCCTTCGTCTATGTTGATAAGGGTCACGCCCTGGGTGGAGCGGCCCATTTCGCGGATGCTTTCGACCTTGGTGCGAATCAGCACGCCTGCGGTGGAGATCAGCATGACTTCGTCCTTCGGCTCGACCAGCGCCGCGCCGACGAGCGCGCCATTGCGTTCGCTGGTCTGGATGGCGATCATGCCCTTGGTGCCTCGCCCATGCCGGGTGTATTCAGCAACGGGGGTGCGCTTGCCGTAGCCGTTTTCGGTGGCGGTGAGCACGGAGCAGGTCTCGTCTTTCGCCACAAGCATGGCGATGACGCATTGGCCATCTTCGAGCGACATGCCGCGCACGCCGCGCGCGCCGCGTCCCATCGGGCGAACGTCGGTTTCGGCGAAGCGCACCGCTTTGCCCGCGTCGGAGAAGAGCATTACGTCGCTGCCGCCATTGGTGATCGCCACGCCGATCAGGTGGTCGCCATCGTCGAGGTCGACGGCGATGATCCCGGCCTTGCGCGGGTTGGCGAAGGCCGCGAGCGCCGTTTTCTTGACCGTGCCCGCGCTTGTCGCCATGAAGACGAAGTGTTCTTCGTCGAAGGTTTTCACCGGCAGGACGGCGGTGATTTTTTCGCCTTCGAGGAGCGGGAAAAGATTGACGATAGGCTTGCCGCGCGAGTTGCGCGTGCCCTCTGGCACTTCATACACCCGCAGCCAGTAGCAACGGCCCCGGCTGGAGAAGCACAGTACCGTGTCGTGGGTGTTGGCGACAAAGAGTTGGTCGATGAAGTCTTCGTCCTTCATCGCCGTGGCCTGCTTGCCGCGCCCGCCGCGCCGCTGGGCGCGGTAGTCGATGAGCGGCTGGCGCTTGAAGTAGCCTGTGTGCGAGAGCGTCACGACCATGTCTTCGGGCGCGATCAGGTCTTCGAGATTGATTTCGGCGGTGTTGAGGACGATTTCGGAACGGCGCGGATCGCCGAACTGGGTTTTCAGCGCTGTAAGTTCGGCGACGATGATGGCGGTGATGCGCTCGGGGCGGGCCAGGATGTCGAGCAGGTCGGTGATGACGTCCATGACTTCGCGGTATTCGGCGACGATCTTGTCTTGTTCCAGCCCGGTGAGCCGTTGCAGGCGCAGTTCGAGGATGGCCTGCGTCTGGACTTCCGAGAGCCGGTAGCCCTGGGCGGACAGGCCGAATTCGGCGGACAGCCCTTCGGGGCGGAAGCTGTCGGCCATGGCGCGGGCCAGCATTTCCTCCACCAGCGCGGAGCGCCAGGTGCGCGCCATGATCTCGCGCTTGGCGTCGCCCGGCGTCGGGGCGGCTTTGATGAGCGCGATGATCTCGTCGACATTGGAGAGCGCCACCGCCAGCCCTTCGAGGATGTGCCCGCGGTCGCGCGCCTTGCGCAGTTCAAAGACGGTGCGCCGGGTGACGACTTCGCGCCGGTGTTCGAGAAAGCACACCAGTAATTCTTTGAGATTCAGGAGCCGCGGCTTGCCTTCGACCAGCGCCACCATGTTCATGCCGAAGGTGTCCTGCAACTGCGTGTGCTTGAACAGTTTGTTCAGTACGACTTCGGGCATCTCGCCGCGCTTGAGTTCGATGACCAGCCGCATCCCGGATTTGTCGGATTCGTCCTGGATGTGGGAGATGCCTTCGATGCGCTTGTCGTTGACCAGTTCGGCGATTTTTTCCTGCAAGGTCTTTTTATTGACCTGATAGGGGATCTCGTCGACGATGATCGCCTGCCGGTCACTGTTGCCGATCGGCTCGAAATGGGTGCGCGCGCGCATGATGACTCGCCCGCGCCCGGTGCGATAGCCCTCGTGCGCGCCGGCAAGACCGTAGATCAGCCCGCCGGTGGGAAAGTCCGGCGCTTTGATGATGTCGATCAGGGCATCTATGCCGGTGTCCGGATCGGCGAGCAGCGTGAGACAGGCGTCGACCACTTCGCCGAAGTTGTGCGGCGGAATGTTGGTCGCCATCCCGACCGCAATCCCTGCCGAGCCGTTGACGAGCAGGTTTGGAATGCGCGCGGGCAATATCAGCGGTTCTTTTTCCGAAGCATCGTAGTTCGGCCCGAAATCCACCGTTTCTTTGTCGATGTCGATGAGCATTTCGTGCCCGATCCGCGCCATGCGCACTTCGGTGTAGCGCATGGCCGCCGGGCTGTCGCCATCGACCGAGCCGAAATTGCCCTGCCCATCGACCAGCATGTAGCGCAGGGAGAAATTCTGCGCCATGCGGACGATGGTGTCATAGACTGCCGTGTCGCCGTGCGGGTGGTACTTGCCGATCACGTCGCCGACGATGCGCGCCGATTTTTTGTAGGCGCGGTTCCAGTCGTTGGAAAGTTCGTGCATCGCGTACAGTACGCGGCGATGTACGGGTTTGAGGCCGTCCCGCGCATCCGGCAGCGCCCGCCCCACTATCACGCTCATCGCGTAATCGAGGTAGGCGTGGCGCATCTCTTCCTCCAAACTGATCGGGAGGGTTTCCTTGGCGAACTGTGTCATGCGCTTAAAAGGCGGCAAATGCACCGCACAAAAGTAGAAATAAAACGGGCCATTCTAGCACGATGGAAGGGTTCAGCCCTTCGCTATCTGTCGCCGACAGTGATCGCACGAACCCAGCTTGCCGCTACACATCCATGCCGAACAAGTGTGCGCGATAGTGACCTTGCCCCCGAAAAACGTATCCCTTGCGATGTGATGTAATCAACGCAAGGAGAATGAGATGACGAACAAAGCGACTCGTGCGCGTTACACGCACGAATTCAAGCAGGAAGCGGT
>JAIRWW010000099.1 GCA_031268685.1 Azoarcus sp. | reverse complement strand
TCGGTTTTGTTCTGGGCAATTTGTGCCTGGGCCAGCCGGACGTGGATTTCGGGGTCGCGGAAGCGGGAGTGCGCGCTTTGCCGGACGACTTCCGAGAGGGCTTTTTCGGCGGTGGCGGCATCGCCCGTCTCCATCGCCAGTTCGCCGAGGCGGCGGTGGCGTCCGAGGCGGTAGGGCGAGCGTTCGATGGCGGTTTGCAGCACTTCGCAGGCTGCTTCGCCTCGTCCGCTTTCGGCGCGCACACGGGCGAGCAGGTCGTAGGCCGCCATGAAATGGCTGTTTTCGGCGATTAGTTCGGAGAGCAGGGTGTCGGCGGCGGCATAGTCTTTTTGGAAGGCGAGGCAGCGGGCAAGCCCCAGTTGCGCCCAGGGAATGTGCTGGCTGGCGACTATCTGGCGATAAATGGTTTCGGCTTCGGCGAGTTGTCCGGCAGCGATATGGTAGCCGGCTTCGAGGCGATGGAAGTCGATGATGTATTGCGGGTGTTCGGCTTCGGCTTCCAGGCAGTAGTCGATTGCTCCGAGCCAGTCGCCCATGGCGGCCAGTTGCTGCGCGGGCAGGAAGACTTCGCGTTTGTCGGCGAGCCGCGTCAGCCGGTCTTGCAGCGTGCCTGGCGCAAGCGGGGTGAGGATGTAGTCGTCGGGCAGGAGTTCGGCTGTGCCGATGACGCATTCGTGGTTGCGCTCGCTGGTGATCATGACGAACAGCGTGTCGCTGGCGATGATCTCGTGCTGGCGCAGGTCTTCAAGCAGGTGTTGGCCGTCTTGCCCGTCGCCGAGCGCGTAGTCGCACAGGATCAGGTCGTAATTGCGCGTGTGCAGGTGGCGCAGTGCTGTATGCGCGCTGATGGCGAAGTGGATGGTGAGGAATCCGAACGAGGAAAGCATGCCGCGCAGTTGCGTGCGCAGCTTGGGATTGCTGGCGACGACTAGAACCTGGAATTCTTCAAATCTGGGCATGATGGCGAATCCGGAAAACCACTGGCGCGGAAAGTGTATGTCGAAGCGCGGACGGGCCGCGCCGTGGTTTCTTGACGTCCGGCGTAACTCTACGCCATAGCGCGCGCGGATGGGGCGATTTTGGCTTCGCTCGTCCCATCCGGCACGTTCGCGTTTACTTCAGCGCGAAGCCTCGCGCGTGCAAGGCTTCGGCCAGCCGGTCGCGCCCGGACAGGGCTTCGGCATTGGCGACTCGCTTGGATGAATGCACAGCCCATGTGCCATGCACATTCATATTTTGTTTCTCGTAAAAGCGCGCCATGGCGGCGTTGTAGGTTTCGACGCCCGGCGTCTGGGCGTCGAGCGAGTAGCGTTCGTTGTGCAGCACCACTGATTGCGGCAGCCGCGGCTTGATATCGGCGGGTTGCGCTGGATCGGGCTTGCCTACGCAGAGACCGAACAAAGCGACGGTTTTGGGCGGCAGTTCGAGCAGTTCGGCGACATCCTCCGGCTGGTTGCGCATGGTGCCGGTATATACGATGCCGAGGCCGAGCGATTCCGCCGCCGCCGCCGCGTTCTGGGCTGCCAGCGCGGCGTCAATGGTGGCGGTGAGGAAGGCTTCGAGGTAATCGAGCGCCTCGCCCGGGCGCTGGGTGATCTGGGTCAGGTGTTCCAGGCGGGCGAGATCGGCAATCCATACCAGTTGCAGCGGCGCTTTCCCGACGTGCGGCTGTTTGCCTGTCAGCTCGGACAGTTTCGCGCGCCGTGCGGCATCGCGCACCGCGATCACGCTCCAGACTTGCAGGTTGGAGGAACTCGATGCCGACTGTGCGGCGGCGACGATGGCGGCCAGCTGTTCGTCGCTCACCGGGTCGGGCAGATAAGCGCGTACCGAGCGGTGCTTGAGCAGGTGCTCGATGATTGGCGACCAAGCGAGTTCTGTAGCTTGCGAGGCATCGCCGTAACGTGCGGAGATGAGTTGTTGGCGGGCGGTGTTCATAGGTATCTCCTGTAAGTTGGGGTGCGCAGTGCGGCGCGAGGATGGAGTATAAACAGGCTTTCGGCATACCGCCTGAAAGCGTGCGATATTTGACGGATTGGTGAATATTCGCCTATGCGGCCGATGGCCGGAAAACCGGCCCCGCGCCGTCTTGGCGGCAGTGTTCTGCGGAATGGGAGCCACGAGAAAGCCTTGGACAATGCCGTTCACCATAAGTTTGCCGAATGGCATTATTTGTGGAATCAAAGGCTTCTGTAGGTTCATTCTGTAGACCCAGCTCGAACGGCAATGGCATATATTCTTGCTGAATCAATAAACCCGAGCTTTCCATGATGCGCGGAAAGCCCGCGGCAGAATGGCGTTGACTTGCGTCTGGACTTTCCATAGAATCCGTCTCCTTTTGTGGGCTGGCACGTAGGGGGCTGGACACAAACCGGAATCAACCGCCCGAGGCGGCCCATGGGGCTGCCTCGGTTTTTTGGAAATTCTCCAGCCATGCCGACTATCAATCAACTCGTTCGCAAGCCGCGCCAAGTAGAAGTGGCCAAGAGCAAAGTGCCCGCGCTAGATGCGTGTCCGCAAAAGCGCGGCGTTTGCACACGCGTCTACACGACCACGCCAAAGAAACCGAATTCCGCATTGCGCAAAGTTGCCAAGGTGCGGCTCACCAACGGTTTCGAGGTCATCTCGTACATTGGCGGCGAAGGCCACAACCTGCAAGAACACTCGGTGGTGCTGATTCGCGGCGGCCGGGTGAAGGATCTGCCGGGTGTGCGCTACCACATCGTTCGCGGCTCTCTCGACCTTCAAGGTGTCAAGGATCGCAAGCAGTCGCGCTCCAAATACGGCGCCAAGCGCCCGAAGCAGTCCTGACCTATTTAATTTCAAGAGGTTGTCATGCCGCGTCGTCGTGAAGTTCCGAAACGTGAAATCCTGCCCGATCCAAAGTTCGCCTCGCAGGATGTCTCCAAGTTCATCAATGTGATCATGCAGTCCGGCAAAAAGTCGGTTGCCGAGCGCATCGTCTATGGTGCGTTCGCACACATCACTACCAAGGCCGCCAAAGACCCACTGGAAGTGTTTTCTGCCGCGGTAGCCAACGTCAAGCCGGTGGTGGAAGTCAAGAGCCGCCGTGTCGGCGGCGCGAACTACCAGGTGCCGGTCGAGGTGCGTCCTTCCCGCCGCATGGCGCTGTCGATGCGCTGGCTGCGCGAGGCCGCCCGCAAGCGCGCCGAAAAATCGATGGCCCAGCGTCTGGCAGGCGAACTGCTCGAAGCGGCGGAAGGCCGCGGCGCGGCGATGAAAAAACGCGAAGAAGTGCATCGCATGGCCGAGGCCAACAAGGCTTTCTCGCATTACCGCTTCTAATTTTTTAGCCAGCGGCGCATCGGGTCCTGTGAAGGTCTCGATTGTTTTGTAAACGCTTTGATCCGTTCGCCGCTTTGGCGATGACGGCAGGCAGGATAGGCAGGATAAACACCGTGGCTCGCAAGACCCCCATTGAGCGATACCGCAACATCGGCATCTCCGCACACATCGACGCCGGCAAGACGACGACGACTGAACGCATCCTTTATTACACCGGCGTCAATCACAAGATAGGCGAGGTGCATGATGGCGCGGCCACCATGGACTGGATGGCCCAGGAGCAGGAACGCGGCATTACCATAACCTCGGCAGCGACCACGTGTTTCTGGAAGGGGATGGATCTCAACTTCCCCGAACACCGCTTCAACATCATCGACACGCCGGGACACGTCGACTTCACCATCGAGGTGGAACGTTCGATGCGCGTGCTCGACGGCGCATGCATGGTGTATTGCGCCGTGGGCGGCGTGCAGCCGCAATCCGAAACCGTGTGGCGGCAGGCGACCAAGTACAAGGTGCCGCGTCTGGCCTTCGTCAACAAAATGGATCGTTCCGGCGCGAACTTCTTCAAGGTCGTCGAGCAGATGAAGACCCGCCTGAAGGCGAGTCCGGTGCCCGTCGTGATTCCGATCGGGGCCGAGGACAAATTCGCTGGCGTGGTCGATCTCATCAAGATGAAGGCCATCTATTGGGACGAAGCCTCCCAGGGGATGAAGTTCGACTACCGCGACATTCCCGCCGAACTGCTCGACGAAGCGACGACGTGGCGCGAGCAGATGATCGAAGCTGCCGCCGAAGCGTCCGAGGAACTCATGAACGAGTACCTCGAAGACGGCGAGCTGTCTGAAGACAAAATCAAGCTGGGCCTGCGCCTGCGCACCATCGCCTGCGAGATCCAGCCCATGCTGTGTGGCAGCGCCTTCAAAAACAAGGGCGTGCAGCGCATGCTGGATGCGGTGATCGAATTCCTGCCTTCGCCGGTCGACATTCCGCCAGTGCGGGGTCTCGATGTCGACGATGACGAAAAAGAACTCGTGCGCCAGGCCAGCGACGGCGAAAAATTCTCCGCGCTTGCCTTCAAGCTGATGACCGACCCCTTTGTTGGTCAGCTTACCTTCGTGCGCGTCTACTCCGGCGTGCTCCACTCTGGCGAGACCGTGCTCAACCCGGTCAAGGGCAAGAAAGAGCGCATTGGCCGCATTCTGCAAATGCACGCCAACGAACGCGAAGAGATCAAGGAAGTGCTCGCGGGCGACATCGCCGCCTGCGTTGGCCTGAAGGAAGTCACCACAGGCGAAACCCTGTGCGATCCCGCCGCGCCAGTCATCCTTGAGCGCATGATTTTCCCCGACCCGGTTATCCACGTCGCTGTCGAACCCAAGACCAAGAGCGACCAGGAAAAAATGGGCATCGCATTGGGCCGTCTGGCGGCGGAAGACCCTTCGTTTCGCGTCCGCACCGATGAAGAATCCGGCCAGACCATCATCTCCGGCATGGGCGAACTGCACCTGGAAATCATCGTTGATCGCATGAAGCGCGAATTCAACGTCGAAGCCAACGTCGGCGCGCCGCAAGTGGCATACCGCGAAGCGATCCGCAAGCCGGTAGAGCAGGAAGGCAAATTCGTCAAGCAATCCGGCGGTCGCGGCCAGTACGGCCACGTCTGGATCAAGCTGGAGCCGAATGAAGCTGGCAAGGGCTACGAATTCGTCGACGCCATCAAGGGCGGCGTAGTGCCGCGCGAATACATACCGGCAGTCGACAAAGGCTTGCAGGAAACCCTGCCCAACGGCGTGCTCGCCGGTTTCCCCGTGGTGGATGTCAAGGTCACGCTTTTCGACGGCTCCTACCATGATGTGGACTCCAACGAAAACGCCTTCAAAATGGCCGCCTCGATAGCCTTCAAGGATGCGATGCGCAAGGCCAGCCCGGTTCTGCTCGAACCGATGATGGCTGTCGTCGTCGAGACCCCGGAAGACTACATGGGCAATGTCATGGGCGATCTCTCCGGGCGCCGGGGCATCGTCCAGGGCATGGACGACCTGCCCGGCGGCATGAAGGAAATCAAGGCCGAAGTGCCACTAGCCGAAATGTTCGGCTACGCAACGCAATTGCGTTCGCTCACCCAGGGTCGCGCGACCTACTCGATGGAGTTCAAACACTACGTCGAAGCGCCCAAGAGTGTGGCCGAGGCCGTCATCAATAACCGCAAGTAAGCCCAGTAATCTGAAACAAGGAGCCCACAATGGCTAAAAGTAAGTTCGAGCGCACAAAGCCGCACGTGAACGTGGGGACAATAGGTCACGTTGACCACGGCAAGACAACGCTGACGGCGGCGATTACAACGATCCTGTCGAAGAAATTTGGTGGCGAGGCCAAGGCGTATGACCAGATCGACGCGGCCCCGGAAGAGAAAGCGCGCGGCATCACGATCAACACGGCGCACGTAGAGTACGAGACGTCCAACAGGCACTACGCGCACGTGGATTGCCCCGGACACGCCGACTACGTGAAGAACATGATTACGGGCGCGGCGC
>JAIRWW010000001.1 GCA_031268685.1 Azoarcus sp. | reverse complement strand
TTCAATCGCCTCGGCTATCCGGAAGAAAAAGCGCATCGCGCACGGCACGACGAATTTGCACGTCATGCGCTGGAATTGTTGCTCAAATTTGAAAAGGGCGAATCTGTTTCGGATGAAATGTTGCATTTTCTGCAATCGTGGCTGATGCATCACATCATGAAGGAAGACAGGGCCTATGTACCCTTCCTGAAAGAAAAAGGCATTAACTGATCCCTGGGAAAAAGCGGTGTCTGCGGGGCAACCCGCTTTCTGTAGGCATATTCTCCACATGGAGGGTTTGATGCCGCTTATTCGTGTTGACTGGCGGCGGGAATGTTAGACTCCGCCTCCAAGCTATTGATCGAGGATCGCCGTTCCATGTCCGTCCCTGACTTTTTACGCCGGTTCTTCCGGTTCGCCGGGCGTTCACGCCAGGTTTCCGGCATGCGCGAGCGCGTCGTCCAGTGCATGGGGCCTCATGGGCTGCACCAAATGGCCTACACAGAGTGGGGCGACCCGGACAATCCAAGGGTGCTTGTCTGCGTCCACGGCCTCACGCGCAATGGGCGCGACTTCGACATGCTCGCCCAGGCGCTGTCCGACGAATACCGGGTTGTCTGCCCTGATGTGGTCGGGCGCGGCCGCAGCGACTGGCTGGGTGTGAAATCCGACTACACTTTCCCGCTATATGTCTCGGACATGGTGACGCTCATCGCGCGGCTCGGCGTGCTGCACGTCGATTGGGTCGGCACCTCAATGGGCGGCGTAATCGGCATGCTGCTCGCCAGCCAGCCGCATACGCCAGTGCGCCGCCTCGTGCTAAACGATGTGGGGCCGCGGATCACCGCCGAATCCCTGCGGCGCATCGGGCAATACATCGGGCGCGCGCCTGTGTTTCCCACGCTGGATGCTGCCGAAGCCTACATGCGCGAAATCGGCGCTTCCTACGGCCCGCTCACCGATGAACAGTGGCGGCATCTCACCAGCTACAGCGTGCACCCGGTCGAAAAGGGTCATGCCTTTATGTATGACATAGGCTTGGGAGATCCCTTTCACATGCTGCCCATCCTGCTCGATGTCGATATATGGGGCGCCTTCGACCGCGTTCGCTATCCAGTGCTGGCGATACGGGGCGCGGAATCGGATTTGCTCAAGCGCGAAACCTGGCTGGACATGGCCCGACGCGGCCCGAAAGCGAAACTCGTCGAATTCTCCGGCATCGGCCATGCCCCCATGCTGATGGCCGACGACCAGATCGCCGTCATACGTGACTTTCTGCTCAGTCCTTTTCACAAAGATGCAAAGGACGGGCAGGCCTGAAGCCTCCCGGATGAACCATGATCGCCGCTGCGCCGGATTTTGAGCTTGCTTATGGCATTGCCGATCCGTCCGGGCTGGACAAACATGCGCTTATCTTTCAGTTCATCGGACAAAAACTGCTGATAGGCCCGGACGCGGCCTTGCCGCATCAGCCGACGCCGCCTGAACTTGGAAACCCTTTGTGGGCGTTTCGCTTCGGCGTCCTGGCGGGGCGGAATTGCGTGATGCGGGTCTGGCCTGCCGGCCTCGCCATACCCTCGGGGCTGTCCGCCGGAGACTATCGCACGCTGTGGGGGCAATGGCCTCCCGGATACCTTGCCGCATTCGCGCGCGCCAAACAACTTGCGGCATGGGTCTTGCACAACCGCTTTTGCGGCGCCTGCGGAAAGGCGATGGAAGCCGCCCGCGCGGAAACCGCATGCGAATGCCCGGCATGCGGCTACAAAGCATATCCGCGCATTTCGCCTGTTTCCATTGGCATTATCATCAAAGATGATGAAATCCTGCTCGCGCGCTCACCACATTTCGTACCCGGCATGTACAGCGCCCTGGCCGGATTCGTCGAAGCGGGAGAATCCGCCGAAGCATGCCTGCACCGCGAAATACGGGAAGAAGCGGGAATCGAAATCCGGAACATCCGCTATTTCGATAGCCAATCGTGGCCCTACCCGCATTCGCTGATGCTGGGCTTCATCGCCGACTACCATAGCGGCGATCTGGTCGCTCAAGAAGGCGAAATCGAAGACCTCGGCTGGTTCCGCTTCGACGCCCTGCCCGTCTTGCCGCATGCTGGTTCGCTCGCCCGGCGGATGATCGAGTCCGTGTGCAAAACGCTGGCGGAGAAAACGCGCCGACTGTGACCAGTTACCCGGCAAGCCGCGCAGCATGTGCTCTAATAACCGGGTTGCATTTTGGCCCGGAGATGTCCCGTGAGCAAAGAACAAAGATTCCGTCTGGTTACGCGCAGCGATTTCGACGGGCTGGTTTGCGCTGTACTCCTGAAAGAACTCGATCTCCTGGACGAAATAAAGTTCGTCCATCCCAAAGACATGCAGGACGGCCTGATTCAGATCACGGATCGGGATATCACCACTAATCTTCCCTATGTTCCAGGCGCGCATCTGGCGTTCGATCATCACCTGTCCGAAACCATTCGCAATACTGGCGAGCGTCCGAATTACATCATCGACCCCGATGCGCCCTCGGCGGCCAGGGTGGTATATGAATATTACGGAGGGAAGAATACCTTTCCCAGCATTTTCGATGACATGATGATAGCGGTGGACAAAGCCGACAGCGCCAAGTTTACCCGCGACGACATTCTCGATCCGCAGGGCTGGGTTCTGCTCAATTATTTAATGGATTCCCGCACCGGGCTTGGCCGTTTCCGCGAATTCCGTATCAGCAACTACGTGCTGATGATGCAATTGATAGGCTATTGCAAACAGCATCGCGTCGAAGAAATCCTCAGTCTCCCAGACGTCCTGGAACGCAAGGAACTATACTTTCAGCATGCCGAAAAAGCGAAGGAGCAAATCAAACGCTGTACCACCATTCATGGAAATCTGGCGGTGCTGGACTTGCGCAAAGAAGAAATCATTTACGCCGTCAACAGGTTCATGATTTATGCATTGTTTCCCGAGATCAACATCTCCATCCACCTCATGTGGGGCCTGAAAAAACAAAACACCGTCTTTGCCACCGGCAGATCCATACTCGACCGTTCAAGCAAGACCAACGTCGGCGAGTTGATGCTCGAATACGGCGGCGGCGGCCATGAAGCGGCGGGCACCTGCCAGATTGCCAACACGCAGGCAAAAAAAGTGCTCGGAGAGCTGATCGCGCGAATCAACGCTGACGGTTGAT
>JAIRWW010000342.1 GCA_031268685.1 Azoarcus sp. | reverse complement strand
GGGCGCGTCATACCGCAATCGGATCGTCCCTTGTCGCCGACGCACACGGCCGAACTGGCCCGTTCGGTCATGAACGACCGTCAGGCCGCCGAGTTCGAGGCGTCCAAGGAATGCAACTTTGCCATTTCGCCCGCGGGCATCGGGCGTTTTCGCGCCAACGCTTTCGTGCAGCAAGGCCGGGTCAGCCTCGTGCTGCGGATGATTTCAAGCAAAATACCCTCGCTGGAAGACCTGTGCCTGCCGCCCATCCTCCAGGAAATCGTCATGTCCAGCCGCGGACTGGTGATCCTCGTCGGCGGCACCGGCACCGGCAAGACTACTTCGCTGGCAGCGATGGTCGATTACCGCAACGAAAACTCCTACGGCCACATCATCACCGTCGAAGACCCGATCGAATACGTTCACGCGCACAAAAACTGCATCATCGAACAGCGCGAAGTCGGCATAGATACCGACTCTTGGGAAGCGGCGCTGAAAAACACCTTGCGCCAAGCGCCGGACGTAATTCTTATGGGCGAAATCCGCGACCGCGAAACCATGGACTACGCCATAGCTTTCGCCGAAACAGGCCACCTGGCCATGGCGACCTTGCATGCCAACAGCACAAACCAGGCAATCGACCGCATCGTCAATTTTTTTCCCGAGCAGCGGCGGCCCCAATTGCTGATGGATCTCTCGCTCAATGTGCGGGCCATGGTTTCGCAGCGCCTGTTGCCGATCAAGGATAAAAAAGGCCGGGTGCCGGCAGTCGAAATCATGCTCAATACTCCGCTGATAGCGGATTTGATTTTCAAGGGCGACATACCGGAGATACGGGAAGTCATGAAGCGTTCGCGCGAATTGGGCATGCAGACCTTCGACCAGTCGCTCTTCGATCTCTACGAGGCCGAACTTATTAGCTACGAGGACGCCCTGCGCAATGCCGACTCGGTCAACGATCTGCGCCTGCAAATCAAGCTCAACAGCAAGCACAGCAGACCCGGCGAACTCACCGACGCAATCCGGAATCTCGACATCGCCTGAGTGGGCTGTTTACGATTTCCGGGCGGCAAGGCCGGAAAATCCGCAGCTTGTCGAAGGGCATCCCTCGTGGAATCGCGGGCTTCGGCAGGCTCAGCGAAAGCCGCCACGGCATCAGCCCGAGCGCCGGGCAGGCGGCTGAACAGATTGACCAGCACCGCGCCGCACAACACATCGCGGGACTAAACAACTACATCGCTAGCGCCCTGCAATTTTTGATGCTTCGGCCCTGCCGAGACAGCGACCCCGGCTTGCCAGGCAACCCGGCATCGTTTATAGTGCGCGGCTCTTGCGGGGGTATAGCTCAGTTGGTAGAGCAGCTGACTCTTAATCAGTAGGTCCAAGGTTCGAATCCTTGTGCCCCTACCAGAAAATCAAAGGGTTGCGGAAGCGCAGCCCTTTTTGTTTTTTAGCTGGGCTAACTGTTTAGCCTCAGGATGTCTCGCTCCATCCAGCCCCCCCAACTTGCAGCCACCGCCGCCATGCTCTGCCCAGACCTCACCAGCCGAACGGCTTCCTGTTTGTATTCGTGCATATAACACGCCCGCTTTGCCTTGCTGTTCATGCGCTTATCATCCTTGCTTAAGTTTAAACACTTAGTAGAGGCCGAAAGTGGCGATGAATGAGTTTGCGCGCCTGTTTGCTCACCTCGCATCCTCCTTCAAGCAGAAATGGATAGTGGATCGAGGCGGGCAGAGTTCACCGTAATGTGCCTGGCACGGCGAGACCGTGAAATGCTATGCGCGCGGGTTTTCCCTCTGATGTGCGGAAAGAGAAAACCCTGTACGATACAAACATTTTTGCGGCAAATGTAATGCAATCCACTCACAATAAAAACCATTACACGCTTCAGGCCCGAGTCTTACAAGGCGCGCGGCTGCTTCGTTTCTGGTACGGAAACGCGCGCCCGCGCTCGCTGCCGCAAAGCATACTGCCATCCGCTCTTGCCGTCTGTTTCGCCACCGGCGCACCCGGTTTCAACTGCTGGCTGGCAGCCTTGGCCGTTCTCGGCGTCAGCTGCGCCCACCTTGCCGCCAATCTTTTTGACGATTATTTCGACTACTGCATCCGTAAAACGGATTACCGCGACACACTCCGGCACGAAGGCTTTCGCGCCCGTATCGGCAAATGTCTGTATCTGACTTCCGGAGAAGCCACGCTCAAGCAATTGCTCTTGGTCGCACTGCTATTTGCCGCTGCTGCCTTTATCATCGGAAGCCTCGTTTTCTATTACCGGGATAAAACCATTCTCCATATCGCCGCCCTTACCGCACTGCTGGCGCTCTCGTATTCCGGCCCGCCCTTGCGGCTCAGCTATCACGGCCTTGGCGAACTGACGATAGGCATCATCTTCGGCCCCCTGAACATGCTTGGAACTTATTACGCCGCCTGCGGCGAAATAAGCCAGCCGCTCATCCTCGTCTCCCTGCCCATCGGCTTGCTGGTAATGAATATCGTCTATGTGCATTCCATGCTCGATTTCATCCCCGACAAAAAAATCGGCAAACAAACGCTCGCCGTCATGCTTGGGCGCGAAACCGCGATGCTGGCGGTACTTTTCCTCGTGCTTTTCCTGCCTTACGGCCTCATCGCCTGGGGCATTCTTGCCGCCCGCCTGCCGCCCGCATGGTGGCTGATGCTACTCACCTTGCCCATGGCCGTATCCCTCTTTCGCATGATGCTGATTCATACCCGCCAGCCAGACCGCAAATTCGCACCCAAGCTCTGGATGGGGCCGATGGACAGTTGGCGGCAAATCGAAGCCGTCGGTATCGACTGGTTCATGATTCGCTGGCTGCTGGCAAGAAATCTACTTGCCACGCTTTGCCTCATCGGCATGGTTCTGGCTTTCGTCGCCTGAGCCGCGCGACCCATGAAACCCTTTCTTTACCTGCCGCTCTGGTTTCTCAAGACGCGGGTTTTTGGCAAGAAAATTCCATTGCAATCCGTCGTGTTCATTTCCGACAAATGCAATCTCAAATGCCTACATTGCAGCATTTACGCCAAAAAAGAAGCCGTTATCAAAACCTACGACGAAATTCGCGCCGATCTCGAATACTGCTACCAACTTGGCTCGCGTTTTGTCGACATCGAGGGCGGCGAGCCGACTCTATGGCGTGACGGCGAACACGACCTCAACAGCCTATTCCGCCTTGCACGCGAAATAGGCTTTTATTCCGTGACAGTCACGACCAATGCCGCCAGGCCATTTCCCGGACTGGATGCCGATTCCATTTGGGTGAGCATGGATGGCGTCGGACAAGCGCACGACGCCATTCGCGGCGAGGGCACATTCGCCCGCCTCGTCCAGCACATCGAAAGCTGCGGCCACTCCAGAGTAAGCGTCAACATGGTGGTCAATGCGCTCAACCACGGCGGGATGGAAGAAGCCATCCAGTTTGCCGCCGATCACCCGCGCATCGAATCCATCGCCATCAACCTGCACACCCCCTTCCCCGGCACAGAGGCGCTCGAACTCGACGCCGAAACCCGCTGCGCCATTATCGACAAAGTAATCGCCCGCAAGAAAAAAGGCTATCCGATCATGAACTCGATTGCCGGGCTGAAACTCATGCGGCAGCGAGACTTTCGCAAATACTGCTGGATGGCTAATTTCATCATGCCCGACGGACGGCGGCTGGCGGAATGCAACGGCAAAACAGCGGGGCTGTGCGAGCGTTGCGGATTTTGCATGGCGGGCGAAATGGCTGCGGTAATGACTCTTAAACCGGAAACTTTGCTGGCGGGACTGAAGCTGAGGGTGATGGGGTAAGCACAACACTGTTCAAGCCATCCTGAAAATGCGTATCTTCAAATGACGCCCTTGGATGACAAAGCCTGGATGTCGGTCTCCGACATGCCGGCCAGCGTCGAGAGCACTTCCTGCGTATGCTGCCCCAGCATGGGCGGCGCGCTGCGGTAGTCCACCGGCGTTTTCGAGAAGCGCATCGGGTTGGCGACCAGCGGCGCTGTGCCGGACAGCGGATGCGGCAGTTCGACTTTCATCTTGCGGTGCTTGACTTGCGGATGCTCGAAGGTCTGCGCGATGGTGTTGATCGGCCCGGCTGGCACGCCGGACGATTCGAGCGGCCCGACCCATTCTTCGACATTGCGCGCGATCAGGATGTCCTGGAGGATCGGAATCAGCGTCTCGCGGTTGCGCAC
>JAIRWW010000284.1 GCA_031268685.1 Azoarcus sp. | reverse complement strand
GTTCCGGATAGCGAAACGCATCTCGAAGAAAGCCCGGTCAGTATTGCCGACTTGCCGCTCGTCTGTCCGCGCCCCGGCGAACCGCTGTGGGCGCGGCATCCGCGCGTTTTTCTCGACGTGCTGACAGACGGTCGAGCTGTTTGTCCTTATTGCGGCACTCACTACGTTTTTATCGGCGAGCGCCCAAAAGGAGAACACTGAACAAAACATGGGTAAGCGATTACAGGCAAACTACCGGCGGCAATCTGTCGCACTACCCTAGCGCCTCATACAGACAAATTCGCCCCGCCACGAAATTTTGCCGTCGGCATTGACCGGAGTCGCCGCACATGCACAGATTCCCGATGGTTGTACGCGCTCTTGCCGCGCTGGTCTCGACGCTCTTACTCATTGCACCCGCCGTGGCAGAACAATCGGACGCGCAGCGGGCCGAATCGGTTGTGACCGCTTTTTACGCTTGGTATTCGAGTACCCTCAGTGGCCTTGCCGATGACGCCATCTTCCGATTTGTGGATAAAGGCGTCGTGTCGCAAATGCGGGCGGCCCGCAAGGGCCTGGATGAATCGGGCCTGCCGGAGCTGCCCGAAGGCTGCGGAATGGGGGGATGGGAAATGGACGTGGACTATTTTACGAAGGGGCAGGACTATTCTGAACGCATCAAGGTTATCCGCTCCCAAGTCCTCGCACCCCGGCTCGCTACCGTCCTGATTGCCATGATTAATGGCAATGCCGCGCCCAATGATGCACCACAAGTCGTATTATTGCTGGCGAAGCAAAATAATAATGAATGGAAGATCCTTGGCGCTGTCGACACCCGCAACAAAATCTCAATGGAATAAGCTGGCTCCACGCAGACAATCGGCTAAGAATTCGGCAAATGTTTTGCTGCTTTCTGGCACCGCAAGCGGATCGGACTGAATGGCGGGCTTCGCGCGGTTCATTTCGGGACCTAGCCAGCGGCTCGCCCCCATCTGTCCGCGCCTCGGCGAACCACCGTGGGCGCGGCATTCGCGCGTTTTTTCGGCATACCGGCTGACGGCCAAACCGTCTGCCTTTATTTACGGCACTCGCTGCGTTTTTATCGGCGAGCGCCCAAAAGGAGAACACTGAACATGGCAGCACACACGCTCCCCGCCGCCGAAATTTTCAAGGCTTACGACATCCGCGGCATTGTCGGCAAAACGCTCACTCCCGAATCCGTGCGCGCCATCGGCCATGCCCTCGGCAGCGAGGCTGCGGCGCGCGGCCTGAAAGCCATCGTCATCGGGCGCGACGGACGGATTTCCGGCCCCGAACTGGCCGGCGCACTCGCCGAAGGTATTCGCGCCGCGGGCATCGACATCATCGACATCGGCTGCGCGCCCACGCCGGTCACTTATTTTGCCGCGCATCACCTCGGCGTTCATTCCTGCGTCTCCGTCACGGGCAGCCACAATCCGCCCGACTACAACGGTCTCAAGATGGTGCTCGGCGGCGAAACGCTGTACGGCGACAAAATCCTCGCCCTGCGCCAGCGCATCGCCGACGGCAAGCTCAGCCACGGCGCGGGCGATGCACGCAAGGCGGAAGTCGTCGACGACTACATCGCTCGCATCGTTGGCGACATAAAGCTCGCCCGCCCGATGAAAATCGTCATCGACTGCGGCAACGGCGTAGCCGGCGCGGTCGCTCCAGCGCTGTTCCGCCGGCTCGGCTGCGAAGCGACCGGGCTTTATTGTGAAGTCGACGGACATTTTCCCAACCATCATCCCGATCCGTCCAAGCCGGAAAATCTCCGCGACCTCATCCGCGCCCTGACCGAAGGCGATGCCGAACTCGGGCTGGCCTTCGACGGTGACGGCGACCGGCTCGGCGTCGTCACCAAGGATGGCGAAATCATCTATCCCGACCGCCAATTGATGCTGTTCGCCGCCGATGTGCTCGAAAGAGTGCCTGGCGGTGAAATCATCTACGACGTCAAATGCACCCGCAATCTTGCGGGCTGGATACGTGCGCGCGGCGGCAAACCGACGATGTGGAACACTGGCCATGCCCTGGTAAAAGCAAAACTCAGGGAAACCGGCGCCCCGCTCGCTGGCGAAATGAGCGGCCACATGTTTTTCAAGGAGCGCTGGTACGGCTTCGACGATGGTCTGTATGCGGGAGCGCGGCTGCTCGAAATTCTCTCCAAAGCAGCCGATGGCAATGCCGTACTCAAGGCGCTGCCAAACGCAGTGTGCACGCCGGAACTCAACATCAAGATGAACGAAGGCGAACCCTTTGAACTCGTGCGGCGCTTGCGAGAACAAGCCGGATTCGACGGCGCGGCGGAGATTGTCACTCTCGACGGAGTACGCGCTGAATATTCCGATGGCTTCGGTCTTGCCCGCCCCTCCAACACCACGCCGGTCGTCGTGCTGCGTTTCGAGGCCGACGATGACGCGGCGCTCGCTCGCATCCAGCAAGCATTCCGCGCAGCCATCGACGGCGTGTGGCCGGGCTTGACTTTGCCGTTCTGAAATCCAGGCCCTATAAAGGCAAATAAAACCTACAGGGCCGATATGAACAGGCGCTCCTGGATAGTAGCCGCACTGACTTCAGGATTGGCTTCATGGCTGGGCGGTTGCGGTGTTTTACGGTTCGACGGCAGCGATGCATTGTCCGGACTGGAACGCGCGGCTCATGGCCGG
>JAIRWW010000184.1 GCA_031268685.1 Azoarcus sp. | reverse complement strand
GAGGCAAAGATTCTTTTTATCGCCGCTTCTACCTTCTATCCGGTGGCGGTGAATACTTTTGAAGGGGTGCGCGGTATTACGCGGCAACATCTGGAAGTTGCCCGCGTGTTCCGGTTCGGGAAGGCGCAATTGGTCTTTCGTTTGGTATTGCCAGCCGCTGCGCCCAGAATTTTGACGGGCTTGCAAATGGGGCTGGTTTTCGCGTGGCTCGCCACTATCGGCGCTGAGTTTCTGCTGGCCAATTGGGGGGAGGGCCTGGGGAACATTATCATCCATGGCCGCGAGTCTTTGGATGTGGGCCTGGTGATCTGGGGGCTGATTGTCGTCGGTATTGTCGGTTCGTTTTTGAATCGTCTGGCGCAACGGGCGGAAAGCCATTTGTTGAAATGGCGGGGCGCGGCGCGATGAACGCGCAAATCTCCGGGCGGAAGGCGGGATGGCTGTTTTCCGCTTGCTTCGCCCGTCTCCGTTTGCCGCCGGGGCCTACCCGCTCCGCGCCGCGCGATGAGCCGGCCCGCTACGTCCAGGAAAGCATTACGGCGCGGTTGGCGCTCTTTCTCTCGCTGGCGGCTCTGGTCATGGCAGGCTGCGCCAGGGAGGGCGGAGACGAGGCGGATGCGCTGGTCATTCGCTATCAGGGCGCGCCAAACGCTGTTTCTTTTCCCGAGCTGGCCGAAGACCTCGGTTATCTGGGCGATCTGAAGCTGGATTACCAGGGCGGGGTGTTCGGCGGGCCGGAAGACCTTCAGGCGCTGGTGACGAAGGATGTGGATGTGGCTACTGCTTTCAACGGGGCCATAGTCAAGCTGGCGGCGGTGGGCAAGGATCTGGTATCGCTGGTGGCTTCCTACGGCAGCGACCGGGAAACCGGATCGGCGGCTTTCGTTCTGGCCGATAGTCCGATTCGCGGGCCGCGCGATTTGATCGGTAAAAAAATCGCTATGAACTCTGTGGGGGCGCATTCGGAGTTCATCATCAAGGAATATCTGGCGCGCGGCGGCCTCTCGCGCAAAGAGATAGATTCGGTGGAACTTGTGGTGTTGCCGCCTATAAGCTCGGAGGCGGCGATTCGAGCCGGACAGGTCGATGGCGCAATGATGTCCGGGATTATCCGGGAACTGGCGCAGCAGCGCGGCGGCTTGCGGCGGCTTTTTGTCGACGTGGATTTGTTCGGCGATTTCACCGGCGGTTATTACGTGACGACCCGCGAGCTTTTCATGCGCAAGCCACAGGCTTATCGCCTGTATGTGGAGGGCGTGGCCAAGGCTATTGAATGGGCGCGCCATGCGCCGCGCGAAGAAGTGGTCGCCCGCATGGTTTCCATCATCGAACGGCGCGGTCGCAATGAAACAAGCGCCGTCGTCCAATATTGGCGCAGCACGGGAATTCCGGCAAAAGGCGGCGTTGTGGAAGCGGCGGCTTATCAGATGTGGGTGGACTGGCTGGTCGAGGCAGGCGAATTGAGGCCCGGCCAGATCGATGTCGCACGTATGGTGGATAACCGCTACAACCCTTATGCCAATGAAGGCGCGCCCCAGGGGCCGTGGAAGCAAGAGAGGCGCGAGGTGAAGCCATGAGTGTCAAATTGAAATTGCAAAATGTGCGCAAGACTTTTTATTCCCGCCACAAGGAGGAAGATTTTATTGCGGTGAATAATGTTTCGCTGGAGGTGAATAGCGGCGAATTCATGGTAATCGTTGGGCCGAGCGGTTGCGGAAAGTCGACTTTGCTGGATTTGCTCGCCGGATTGAGCAAGCCCACTGGCGGCCAGATTCTGCTCGACGGCAGGCCCATCGAGGGGCCGTCGCTCGACCGTGGCGTGGTCTTTCAGCAATATGCGCTTTTCCCGTGGCTGACCGCGCAGGGAAATATCGAATTCGGGCTGGAAGCCAAGGGTGTGTCGCCCGCCGAACGGCGCGAGACGGCGCGCCATTTTCTCGATTTGGTCGGTCTTTCGGGTTTTGGAAAGCATCATCCGCATGAATTGTCCGGCGGAATGAAACAGCGGGTCGCCATTGCGCGCAGCCTGGCCTATGAGCCGGATGTATTGTTGATGGACGAGCCTTTCGCGGCGCTCGATGCGCAGACGCGCGAGACTTTGCAGGATGAATTGCTGCGTATCTGGAAAAGCTCCGGAAAGACGGTCGTTTTTATAACCCACGGTATCGACGAGGCGGTGTATCTCGGGCAGCGCGTGGCGGTGATGAGTTCGAGGCCGGGGTATATCAAGCAGGTGATCGATATTCCCGATTCTTTTCGTAATGATGAAGATGTGCGCTCAAGCGCGGAGTTCGGCCATTTGCGCCATGAAGTCTGGACATTGCTGCGCGAGGAAGTCTTCAGGGCGCAGGAATTGGAAAGGAATCTGCAACAAGCAGCAGCAGCCTGATTTTATTTTTTGGAGCCGCATCATGAGCAGCGCAAATGAATCTTCGCTGGCATTGCCTGGCGACCATCCTTTTCTTTCCCGTGCGGGTGTTTTTACGCGCAATCTCATCCGGCGCGGCGGCGCAATTTTTGTGTTTTTCTTGCTCTGGGAACTGGCGCCGAGGCTGGGATTGGCCGATGCGGCGTTTTTGCCGCCTTTCAGCGAAATATTGCGAACCGGCTGGAAATTGCTCGCCAACGGTCAATTGTTCCTGCATTTCCAGGCGAGCCTGCTCCGTTCTGTGGGCGGTTTCGCCATCGCCACGGTAACGGCTATTCCCCTCGGGCTGGCCATCGGGCGTTACCGGCCTTTCGCGGACATCGTAAATCCTTTGCTGGAAGCATTCCGCAATACTGCGCCTCTGGCCCTGTTGCCGGTATTCCTGCTGATCTTCGGTATCGGCGAGACGTCCAAGATCGCGCTCGTCATCTACGCCTGCTTCTGGCCGATTCTGCTCAATACGATTACCGGTGTGCTGACCGTCGATCCGCTGCTTATCAAATCGGCGCGCACTATGGGGCTGACGCCCGTGCAGTTGTTTCGCAAGGTAATCCTGCCCGCTTCGGCGCCCACCATTTTCGTCGGTATCCGGGTCGCGGGCGCGGTTTCCGTCATCGCGCTGGTGGCTGCCGAAATGGTCGGGGCCAAGTCGGGACTGGGTTATCTCATCATCTATTCGCAGTACAACTTCCAGATTCCGGAAATGTTTCTCGGGATCATCAGTATCACCGTGATGGGGCTGCTCATCAGCTATGTGCTGCGCACTTCCGAACGGCGGCTGTCGGCATGGAAAAGCCAGCCGTCCGAATAAGGAAAACGTCGGCACGGACAGGCCGCAGACCATGATTCCCACCAAGGAGAGAACGCAATGCCCCAGGCCGGTACGCTGGACATCCAGCATCTTCACAAGTACTACACCGTCAACGGCGCAAGCCTGAACGTATTGGAAAACATTGATCTGTCTATCCAGCCTGGCGAATTCATGGCCATCGTCGGCGCAAGCGGCTGCGGCAAGTCAACCCTGCTCCGGCTCATCATCGGGCTGGACAATGAATACGATGGCGATATTTTTCTCGATGGCCGCCGCATTGAGGATACGGGCCTCGACCGGGGCATCGTGTTCCAGGAGCACCGGCTGTTTCCATGGCTGACGGTGCGCGGGAATATCGAGACGGGGCTGCTCAACAACACGCGCTTCAGCAAGGAAGAAAAAGAAGCCTCGGTACGCGCGCACATAGAACTCGTGGGTTTGCAAGGGTTCGAGTCGGCATACCCGCAGCAGCTCTCAGGCGGCATGTCGCAGCGGGTCGCCATTGCCCGCGCACTGGTCAATCGACCGGAAATTCTTCTGCTCGACGAGCCTTTCGGCGCACTGGATGCCTTCACCCGGCACTTCCTACAAGACGAGCTGCTGCGCATTTCCAGCGAGGAAGGTATCACCATGGTATTGGTGACGCACGATATCGAGGAGGCCATCTACCTTGCCGACCGCGTGGTAGTCATGCAAGCCAGGCCGGGACGCATCAGGCGCGTGGTAAATATCGACCTGCCGCGCCCACGCCCACGAAATTCAAACGCATTCGCCCACTACAAAGATGATTTGCTACAGGACTTTTCCGTGGGCGGACATCCGGAAGAGATCCTCGCAGGCAATCTCGAACAGCCCGCATAAATAAGGAAAGCAGACGCTGTACAGAAGCTTGCGAATGGTTTGTCAATGAGGTTTGTCAGTGCGTGCTTGGCGGTGCGCCCAGCACGCCCGTCAGGCTTGCCGCTTCCAGCACGGCGTCGGCCCAGGATTCTAGTTGCGCGGTATCGGCCTGACGCAGGCGAGTACACGCCCATTCCGGCAAATGGCCGAAGCGGCGCGTCAATTGGCGGGCAAGAACGGCCGCCTCGCCTTCTGCGCGGCCTTCCTCCCGGCCTTCCTCCCGACCTTCCTCCCGGCCTTTCATGTGACCTTCCACGCGGCCTCTTTCCAACCCCTTTTCCAGCCCCATCTGTTCCAGTCTCTCTGCAACGGTCATCATATTCTCCTCGTAGTTTGGCAATTGCCGCGACAGCCGTTCGGTAAAAGCGCGGGGGTCGGCAGTGTCACCCACTTGCAGCATATAGTTCAGCAAGGCTTCCAATTGCTCGCCGGTCGCGCTACCGACCAGCAGCAGGCTCGCCATTGGCTCCAACAGTTCCATCACGTCACGCTGCCATATGTGTTTCTGGACGAGTTCGAG
>JAIRWW010000113.1 GCA_031268685.1 Azoarcus sp. | reverse complement strand
TCCATCTTGACTCCGCAGGATGTACGCCATGAGCGCCTTGACTCCATCTAAGACCGAACGTATCGATGTGCGCGCCAGCAGTTCCGTGAAGCAACTGCTGCAAAGGGCCGCGTATGCCTGCCACAAGAACGTCAGCGAGTTTCTACTTGATGCTGGCGTAACGGCGGCCTCGCAAACGCTGGCCGACCGCCGTCAGTTCATGCTGGACGAAGCGCAGTGGCAGTCATTTCAGGAGGCATTAGATCGTCCGGTGCGCTCCAGGCCACGCCTGAAGATGCTGCTGCACAAGCCTGGAATTTTGGGTTGAGCAGTAGTGCCTACCGATAGCGGCTATACGCCGGTTCGCAAGCTCGCGGCAAGCGATCATGTCGATGTCTTCGATTGCGGCCAGCCTGCGCTAAACCAGTTCCTGCAACGCTACGCGCTGGTCAACCAGAAAGCCAGCAGTGCGCAAACCTATGTCTGTTGTCATAACGATGCCGTGGCCGGCTTCTACAGCCTCGCGGTCGGCAGCGTCGATCCGGTATCAGCGCCGCCACGGGTGATGAAAGGCATGGCCCGCCATCTGGTGCCGGTGATGATTCTGGCTCGGTTAGCGGTAGATTTGGCCCACCAGCGCAAAGGACTTGGGCAAGCGCTACTCAAGGACTCTTTGTTGCGCACGGCGCAAGCTGCCGACATCGCGGGCGTCCGCTGTCTGCTGGTTCACGCGAAAGATGATGCGGCGCGGTCATGGTATGAGCACTGGGAATTCGATCCCAGCCCGACCGACCCGTACCATCTGTTCCTGATGATCAAAGATCTGAAAGCCTTGTTGTAGGGGTCGTCTCAGAATGTAGCCCGCGCGAAGGCGACATCAAGCTGCGCCGACTCATCACAGCAAATCCGATGTTTAAACACCCCATCTATTAGTCACGATTATTATTGTAATCGTGACTAAGCATGCTGTAAGGCAAAAAAAGGGGGCCACAAGGCCCCCAAATCTTCACACATCACCCAGCTCCTTTATCCATACGGATCAAGGGGTATGGGCTGCGTGCCCCCCTTTTTTTCATGTCATTTTTACGTTTATAGACACTAGCACACGTATTTTGTTCAATAGCTCTTTTTGCCACACCGCAAGTGGTATTTACACATATTCTCAAACCTGTTCATCAAAAACCATTAAAAACGAACACATCCGATGAAAAATCGTCCGCCGGATTTCACGATGTACATCGTGAATCCGGCTACCATAGCCGCCTTCGATCTACAGCCCCATCGTCGGCATGCTGATGGCAATTCGCCCCAATGTTATCCACGCCCCGGAATCTCGCCCGCAGCATTCTTAAAAACGCTTGGCCGGTACTGGTGGCGCAGTCTATTTCTATCGGCATGATGGTCGTCGATACCTTGATCGTCGGGCGCTATTCCACACAGCACTTGGCTGCTGTAGCGGTCGGCTCCGGGCTTTACGCCACGCTGGCGATGAGCCTCGGCGGTGTGTTGCAGGCGCTCGCTCCCATCGTCGGCCAGCACTATGGCGCGGGAGAGCGGGAAAGCATCGGCTCGGACATGCGGCAAGGATTGTGGCTCGCGGTTCTGCTCACAATATGCGGCGGCGCCCTACTCGTCGATCCCCGTTGGCTGATTGCCTTTGCGCAGCTCGAAGCGGATGTCGAAGCCATTGCTGTAAATTACATGCACATACTCGCTCTATCCCTGCCCGCCATGCTTGGCTACCGCGCCTTTCACGCCGCAGCCAATGCACTGGGGCAGCCGCGTCCGCTCATGGTCATTGCCTTTCTGGAAACTTTTTGCCATGCCCTGCTGGCGAGCGCCTTGGTCGGCGGCCGCATGGGGCTGCCGCCGCTGGGCGCGGCCGGCGCGGCGCTTTCGCAAGTCATCGTCAGTTGGATCAGTCTGGGATTCAGTTTCTGGCTGCTGCGTACAAGTCCGCGCTTTGCCCCGTTCCGCATCTTCGTGCGCTGGGAACGCCCGCACTGGACGGCACAAAAGGAATTGCTCCGGCTCGGCATCCCGATCGGTTTTTCCTTCATGGTCGAAATCAGCGCTTTCACTCTGATGGCGATATTCATCGGACGTCTCGGAACGGAAGCGGTGAGCGGACACCGAATCGCAGCCAATCTCTCCGCGTTCGTCTATATGTTGCCGCTATCGCTGGCAATAGCTACCGCGGCGCAGGTCGCACAAGCGGTCGGTGCAAAAGACGAAACTCTGGCGCGCGGCTTCGCCCTGACAGGAATAAAAATCGCCTGCGCCCTTTCCGTAGTCATGGCCTTTACGCTGCTGTGGCTGCGCGACGCCATCGCCTGGCTGGCGACCAGCGATGCCACGGTGGCAAACATGGCCATCGGCCTCGCTTTCTATATTGCGCTCTACCAGTTCTTCGACGCCATACAGACTGTCGCCTGCTTTGCTTTGCGCGCCTACAAAATCAGCTTCGTGCTGTTGCTCATCCACCTGGGCTGTTTCTGGGGACTGGGCCTGGGACTCGGTTACTGGCTTGCATTCCACGCGCCAGTTCCACAAGGCGCTGCCGGTTTCTGGCAAGCGGCGGTCGCCGCTACTGTCACGGCCGCTATTTTTTTCGGCTGGCTGCTGTCGTGGGTGACCAGACAGCGAGCCAGACCCGCCAGATTCGTCGCGTAGCGCACACAGAATGCCGCTGCGGTGTGTGAATCACTGCTTTGACGCCTTACCAAGCCGTTTGACAGTGCTTATGCCGATCAGTGATCGCATCTGCGTGATGGCGATACCGTTCAATTGCGCCAGACGCTCCGGCGCTGGCAGCCTCTGGTGGATCAGTACGGCATTGATGCTCTCCAGGTTGGAGAGCACGACGAGTTGCTCCAACGTGGCGGCGTCGCGCATATTGCCGGGCTGCTCAGGGTTGGCCTGCCGCCACTGAGCGGCGGTCATGCCGAACAATGCGACGTTGAGCAAATCAGCTTCGCTGGCGTAGACGATGCTGGTTTGCGCCTTCGTCAGTTGCGGTGGAATTAGCCGCTCCTTGATGGCATCGGGATGGATGCGGTAGTTGACCTTGGCCAGCGTGCGCTGGAAGTTCCACTCTAGCGAGGTGGCGCGCGCCTCTTCGTCCTTGAGGCGCTGGAATTCCTTGATCAGGTACAGCTTGAATTCGGGGCTGAGCCAGGAGCCGAACTCGAACGCGATGTCCTTGTGGGCATAGGTGCCGCCGCCGCGCCCGGCCTTGGCGTAGAGACCGATCGCGCCGGTCGCCTCTATCCACTTCTTCGGCGACAGCGCGAAGCTGTTCAGGCCGGCCTGGTTTTCAAACCTATCGAATTCGATAGGTGTAAACGCCGAGTTGTAAATCTGCTCCCAGATACCCAGGAACTCGACGGTGTTGCGGTTGCGCAACCAGCCGTACAGGATGTTCTCGTCGCCGAAGCGCTTCACCATGTCGGTCAGCGAGATGTAGTCCTGCTCGTGTCGGGTCGTGATGGTCACGTCGGCACCGTGCACGGTAATGATCCTGTTCTTCATATGATTGTCCCAAGGCTGTCGGGAAACAGCACCTGTCCTTGTCAAAGACGGAACTGGCGCTCGCCAGCAGTCGGCCTGGCCCGCACGCTCAAGTCATGGCTGCGCGCATCAGGAAGTTTTCAGCAATTTCATGATGTCCGTCACGGCATTTACGCAGGCAAGCGTTTTATCGGCGACCGCGCTGCGCCAGGCCGCGCTCGAAAAAGCGGGACAAGGATCGGGCAGGCGGTAGGGCGCGCGGGCCGGGAACAGATTTGCCCATGCCGGGCTGGCGGCGATCCGGTCGAATTCCAGCACAGATTCATCCTGTCCGCTCAATATCACCCACCACGGGATGGAAAGCGCCTGCAAGAAGAAGCGCATTCGTTCAGATAAGGCTTCACCGCCGCCCGGCAATGCGGGATGATCGGCGCGCTTTCGTCCGCCGCCGTGCATGATGCGCCATCGCTCACG
>JAIRWW010000096.1 GCA_031268685.1 Azoarcus sp. | reverse complement strand
CGGCCATGGGTGGTGGAGGCGGGATGGGTGATGGTGGTTTTTGTGTCGCCGAGGTTGCCGGTGATGGAGATGATGCGGGTTGCGTCGATGACGCGCCAGGCGGTTTCTCTGCCGCCTTCCAACTCGAAGCTGACGACCGCGCCGCCAAGGCGTTGCTGGCGCATGGCGAGATTGTGTTGCGGGTGCGATGGCAGGCCGGGGTAGTGGACGCGGGAGACGGCGGGCTGCTCTTCGAGCCAGCGGGCGAGCCGCAGCGCGTTGGCGGATTGCGCTTCCATCCGCAGGCGCAGGGTTTCCAGCCCTTTGAGGATTATCCAGGCGTTGAAGGGAGATATGGTCGGGCCTGCGTTGCGCAAAAAGCGGAAGACTTCTTCGGTGACGGCTTTTGCGCCGACGACGGCCCCGCCGAGGACGCGGCCCTGGCCGTCGAGGTATTTGGTTGCGGAGTGGATGACGACGTCGGCTCCGTGTTCGAGCGGACGCTGTAGGGCCGGGCTGCAAAAGCAGTTGTCGACGGCGAGAAGCGCGCCCGCTTCGTGGGCGATGGCGGCGACGGAGGCGATGTCGACGACTTCGGTGAGTGGGTTGGAGGGGGTTTCGACGAAAAAGAGTTTTGTGTTCGGACGCACGGCGGCGCGGTAGGCGGCAAGGTCGGTGGCCGGGACGAAGGTGGTGTCGATGGCGAACTTGCCGAGCTGGTTGGCGAAGAGTTGGACGGTGGAGCCGAACAGGCCGTTGGAGGCGACGATGTGGTCGCCCGCCTTGAGTACCGCAAAGGCCAGTGAAAGGATGGCCGCCATGCCGGAGGCTGTGGCGATGCAATGTTCGCCGCCTTCGAGCGCGGCAAGCCGGGTTTGCAGGGCGGTGACGGTGGGGTTGGAGAAGCGCGAGTAGACGTTGCCTTCTTCTTTGTCGCCGAAGCGCGCCGCCGCTTGGGCGGCGTTGTCGAAGACGAAGCTGGAGGTCAGGTAGAGGGCTTCGGCGTGTTCGTTGAATTGGCTGCGTTCGATGCCCGCGCGCACGGCCAGGGTGTCGGGGGAGAGGGTCGAGTGCGCGCCGGGGATTTCCCGGATGTCGTTGCTCATGGTTCTTCCTGGTCGATCAGGTTGAGGTCGAGCTGGGCGCCGCTTTCGGCGGTATCGGTGAGGTTTGTGCTGTTTTTGTTGTCGCCGCGCTGGTTTTCGACGCCGGAGAGGTATTCGGCGGTGATGTCGCCGGTGATGTAGCAGCCGTCGAAACAGGATGTTTCAAAGAATTGGAGCGAGGGATTCAGGCTGCGCACTGCGGCTTTGAGGTCGGCGAGATCTTGGTAGAGCAGTCCGTCCGCGCCGATTTCACGGCAGACTCCCGCTTCGTCGCGGTTGCTGGCGATGAGTTCGCTCCGTGTCGGCATGTCGATGCCGTAGACGTTGGCGTAGCGCACCGGGGGGGCGGCGGAGGCCATGTAGACTTTGCTTGCGCCTGCTTCGCGCGCCATGGTGACGATTTCTTTGCTGGTGGTGCCGCGCACGATGGAGTCGTCGACGAGCAGGACGTTTTTGCCTTTGAATTCTTGGTGGATGGTGTTGAGTTTCTGGCGGACGGATTTCCGGCGCTCGCTTTGCCCCGGCATGATGAAGGTGCGGCCTATGTAGCGGTTTTTGACGAAGCCTTCGCGGTAGGGCACGCCCAGGCGCAGCGCCATTTCCAGCGCTGATGGGCGGCTGGAGTCGGGGATGGGGATGACGACGTCGATGCCCGCGTGCGGCAGGGTGTGTTTGAGTTTGTCGGCGAGGAATTCGCCCATTTTGAGGCGCGCTTCGTAGACTGATATGCCGTCTATGATGGAGTCCGGACGCGCCAGGTAGACGTATTCGAACATACAGGGCGCGGCGATGGTTCTTTCGGCGCATTGGTGGCTGCAAAAGCTGCCGTCCATGCCGATTAGTACTGCTTCGCCTGGGGCGACGTCGCGCAGGAGCTTGAAGCCCAGGGTGTCCAGCGCGACTGATTCGGAGGCGACCAGCCATTCCGCCGCGCCGCCGGGCGCGTCGCGCCTGCCGATGACGAGCGGACGGATGCCGTAGGGGTCGCGGAAGGCGAGCAGGCCGTAGCCTGCGATCATTGCGACTGCCGCGTAAGCGCCCCGGCAGCGCCGGTGCACGCCCGCGACGGCGCGGAAGACCGCCAGGTCGTTGAGCTTGAGGCTGCCGGTCGCTGCTTCCAGTTCGTGCGCCAGGACGTTCAGCAGTACTTCGGAGTCGGAGTTTGTGTTGATGTGGCGGCGGTCGGCGAGGAACATCTCGCGCTTGAGCGTCTCTGAGTTGGTCAGGTTGCCGTTGTGCGCCAGCAGCAGGCCGAAGGGCGAGTTGACGTAGAAGGGCTGGGCTTCGGCGGCGTTGAAGGCCGATCCGGCGGTAGGGTAGCGGACATGGCCTATGCCCCAGTTGCCCGCGAGGTTGCGCATGTTGCGGGTTCGAAAGACGTCCCGCACCAGGCCGGGGCCTTTGTGCATGAAAAAGCGGTCGCCTTCGGCGGCGGCTATGCCCGCCGCGTCTTGCCCGCGATGTTGCAATACCAGCAGGCCGTCGTAGAGCAACTGGTTGACCGGAGATGCCGCAACGACACCGAGTATCCCGCACATGAAAGGCCCCTGCCTTATCTGAAGCTGATGTTGTTCGCCACTGTGTCTGGCATCCACGGTTTGGCTGCTATGACTGCTGTTTCCAGAGGCGGCGCGAAAAATGCTTGTTCCCACCATGGTTCGCGCGGCAGGCCCGGCAGCAGCCCGCCGAGCAGCACCGCGACGAAGGCTATCGCCAGGCCGCGCGCGATGCCGAATATCGTCCCGAAAAATCTGTCGCTCGCGCCCAGTCCAGCCGCGCGGATTAGTTGGCGCAGCAGCCATCGCACGACGGCCATGAGCAGCAGTACGGCGATGATGACCGAGGCGAAGGCTGCCACGATACGCCAATTGGGATTGGCAATTTCACTTTCAAGCAGGCGCTCGGCGTCGCCGGAAAATCGCCATGCCGCAGTCATGGCCAGCCCCCATGCTACCAGGGCCATGATTTCGCTTACCAGTCCCCGCCACAGGCCGACGAAGGCGGACAGCCCGAGGATGGCGAGGAAGGCGTAGTCGAAGGCTGTCATGAACGGTGTTCAGCGCGACAACAGTATTGCGCCGTGGCCTTTCGCTTTGAGCTGGGCCGCGACGCGCTCTGCTTCGGCGCGGGCGAGCGGGCCTATGCGAACCCGGTTCACTTTGCCCGCTTTTTCGGCGTAGGCGGCGAAGCCTTGTTTTTTCAGTTCGGCAGCCAGCGCAGCAGCCCGCGCGGCGTCGCCGAATGAAGCGACCTGGACGTAGGCTTTGTCTTTGCTTTTGTTTTTGTCTTTGTTCCCGCCTTTGTTTCTGCCCGAAGATGGGGGCGCGGTGGATGTTTCGCCATTCAGCAGGGCAAGGGCGCGTGCGGCTTCGTCGTCGCGGGCGGCGTCCGTTCCATGGGCATTCTGCGCGGGCGAGGAAGACTGTGCTGCGGGCGGGGCTTGCGCCGCTGGCGGCGCGGATGCGACGGGCGGCATATCTGGTATGACAAGTGGCGGGGGCGGGGCGGGAGGGACGAATTCCGCTGACCCTGGCATGACGGTATCGGGTTCGATATCGACGACCTTGCCTGCATCGGCGTCGACGGCGGGCTGGGAGCTTCTGTCACGTGGGGGAATGGAAACCTGTACGTCCGGTGCGATGGGCGGCGAGCCGCCATCCATCGCCAGAGGGAGCAGGATGACCGCCAGTAAAGCCAGGGCCATGGCTCCCACGAGGCGTCGGCGCGCCCGTTTTTTGATTTCGAGTTCGTCTGAGTCGTTTGCTGGAAGATCGCTCACCTGGAAACCTCTTTCAGTGCTGCATCGCGCTTTCCGTGGCATCGAATCGCCGCCAGCACGCTGGCCACGGTCAGGAAGGAACCAAAGACGACGATTCTATCATTCGGCTTTGCGCTTTCCAGAGCGAAGGCGAACGCTGCGGCTGGCGAATCGAAGCCGTTTTCAATGGTTTCGTCCGCTACGCCCGCCGTGCGCAGGCGCGCGGCCAGCGCCTCGGCGGAAAGCCCCCTGGGGCCGGGCAGGGTGCAGGGCAGCCAGTGGTCGATGCGTGCTGCCAGACGGGCCGCCACGCTTTCTACGTCTTTGTCGGCCAGCATGCCGAACACGGCCCAGGTTTCTGGGTAAAAGCCCATGTTGGCGAGGTTTTCGGCCAGTACGCCCGCTGCCTGCGGGTTGTGGGCGACGTCGAGTACGGTTGTTGGCTGCCCCGGCAGGATGTGGAAGCGCCCTGGTAGTTCGACTGACATCAAGCCTTGGCGTATTGCTTGCATGGAGACGGGCAGGCGGGTGCGCAGGCTGTGGAGCGCGGTCAGGGCGGCGGAGGCGTTGAGTAGCTGGTTTGCGCCGCGCAGGGCAGGGTAGGCCAGTCCGCCGCGTTTCAGGCGCGTGCCCTGGGCTGGGGGGGCTTCGAAACACCAGTAGTCCCATTGTTGCCGGTCGCCGCCGAAGCCGAAGTCGCGCCCCGAAATCCATAGTTCGGCGCCGATGGAGGCCGCATGTTCGACGAGGCTCGCCGGCGGTTGCGGGTCGCCGCAGATGGCGGGCCGTCCGGCGCGGTAGATGCCGGCTTTTTCAAAGCCTATGGCTTCGCGCGTGTCGCCGAGGTAGTCCATGTGATCCATTGCCACGCCGGTCACGATGGCGCAATCGGGTTCGATGATGTTGACGGCATCGAGCCGTCCGCCCAGTCCGGCTTCGAGGATGATGACGTCGGGCCGCACGGCGCGGAATATTTGCCAGGCCGCCAGCGTGCCGTGCTCGAAGTAGGTGAGCGGGGTATCGCCGCGCGCGGCTTCGACGGCGGCGAAGGCGGCGGCTAGTGCGTCGTCGCCGGTCTCCAGGCCGTTGACGCGCACGCGCTCGTTGTAGCGCAACAGATGCGGCGAGGTGTAGCAGCCCAGGCGATAGCCTTCCGCCCGCAGGATGGCTTCGAGCATGGCGCAGGTCGAGCCTTTGCCGTTTGTGCCGCCCACAGTGATGATGATGGCTTCCGGGCCGGGGCCGAGCGCGGCGCGTACCCGCGCTACTCGCTCCAGACCGAGGCGTATGGATGCGCCGTGGCGCGTTTCGAGCAGGCCCAGCCAGCCGTCCAGCGTCGCCGGCAAGGCTGGCGCGCGGGGATCAGGCATGAAGGGGGGGCTGCCGGTTGAGGAGCTTTAGGATTCCGGCCAGGCATTCGCGCAGCTGGCGGCGGTCGACGATCATGTCTATCGCACCTTTTTCGAGCAGGAATTCGGCGCGCTGGAAGCCTTCCGGCAGTTTTTCGCGCACGGTTTGTTCGATGACGCGAGGCCCGGCGAAGCCTATCAGGGCGCCAGGTTCGGCGATCACTACGTCGCCCATGAAGGCGAAGCTCGCGGAGACGCCGCCCATGGTGGGGTCGGTGAGCAGGGTGATGAAGGGTAAGCGGTTTTGGGCAAGCAGGGTGATTGCAGCCGTGGTTTTTGCCATTTGCATCAGCGACAGTAGCCCTTCTTGCATGCGTGCGCCGCCGGAAGCGGTGATGCAGAGGAAGGGCAGGCGTTGTTCGAGCGCGACGCGGACGCCGCGCACGAAACGCTCGCCCACGACCGAACCCATGGAGCCGCCGAGGAAATCGAATTCAAAGGCCGCCACGACTATCGGTACATTGAGTACCGTGCCCTGCATGACCAGCAGGGCGTCGGCTTCGCCGGTTTCTTTGGTGGCTCCGGACAGGCGTTCTTGGTATTTGCGCGAGTCTTTGAATTTGAGCGCATCGACCGGCACGATTTCGGCGGCGATTTCGACGCGGCTTTCGGGGTCGAGCAGAAGGTCGAGCCGGGCGCGGGCGCCGATGCGCAGGTGGTGCCTGCATTTGGGGCAGACGTGCAGGTTGCCCGCGAGGTCGGAATGATAGAGCACTGCTTCGCACGCCGGGCATTTGCTCCACAGCCCTTCCGGGATGGAGGAATTGGCGCGCGCTTCGTTTTCGTTGCGTTTGATGCGGGGCGGGAGCAGTTTTTGTAGCCAGTTCATGGTGTTGCTCCGGCTGCTTCATCGAGCGCGGCGCGAATTCCGCGCACGAAGGCTTCGACCTTGGCGGCGGCCCGGTCGCGCGGGCTTGCTTCGATTTCTTCGATGATGCGGCTGCCGATGACTACGGCGTCGGCGAGCGCGCCGATTTTTTTCGCGCTGGCGTCGTCGCGGATGCCGAAGCCGACGCCTACCGGCATGCCGACGGCGGCGCGGACGCGCGGGATGCGGCGGCCAAGCTCGCCGTAGTCGATGTTGGCCGCGCCGGTCACGCCCTTGAGCGAGACATAGTAGATGTAGCCGCTGCCTGCTTTGGCTACGTCGCGGAAACGCTGTTCTGATGAGGTAGGCGCAAGCAGGAAGATTTGGTCGAGTCCGGCGGCGCGCAGCGCGACGCTGAAATCGGCGCACTCTTCGGGCGGGTAGTCGACTACCAGTGCGCCATCTACGCCCGCGTCCCGCGCGGCGGCGGCGAAGGTGTTGTTGCCCATTGCTTCGATCGGGTTGGCGTATCCCATCAGGACGACCGGCGTCGCATCATCCATGGCGCGGAAGGCGCGCACGATGTCCAGCACTTTGCCAAGACTCATGCCGCCCGCCAGCGCCCGCTCCGAGGCGCGCTGTATGGTCGGGCCGTCGGCCATCGGATCGGAAAACGGCACGCCGAGTTCGATGATGTCCGCGCCGCCCGCGACCAGCGCCCGCATGAGCGGCAGGGTGAGTTCGCCGTCCGGGTCGCCCGCGGTGATGAAAGGAATCAGCGCCTTGCGGCCGGCTGCTTGCAAATTTTGGAAAACCGATTGGATTCTGGACATAAAAGCCCCATCTGGGCCGCTCAAGCTTAAAACCGGATGCCCGAGTGCTCGCCCACGGTGTGAATGTCTTTATCGCCGCGCCCGGAAAGGTTGACCAGCAGGAGTTTATCCTTGCCGAGCGCCGGAGCGATCTTCATGGCATATGCTGCGGCGTGGGAAGACTCCAGCGCCGGGATTATGCCTTCAAGGCGGCAGAGGGCATGGAAAGCTTCGAGCGCCTCGCTGTCTGTTATTGCTGCGTATTCGGCGCGGCCGCTGTCTTTGAGCCACGCATGCTCCGGTCCCACGCCCGGATAGTCAAGCCCGGCGGAAATGGAGTGGGTTTCGATGATTTGCCCGTTTTCGTCCTGCATGAGATAGCTGCGGTTGCCGTGCAGGACGCCCGCTTTTGCATTGGCGGTAAGCGGCGCGGCATGACGCCCGGTGGCGATGCCTTCTCCCGCCGCTTCGACGCCGATCAGGCGCACGCCTTCTTGCGGGATGTAGGGATGGAAAATTCCCATGGCGTTGGAGCCGCCGCCGACGCAGGCGATGACCGCGTCCGGCTGGCGTCCGAAGGCTTCCGGCATCTGCACGAGGCATTCTTTGCCGATTACTGTCTGGAAATCGCGCACCATTGCCGGATAGGGGTGCGGACCGGCCACGGTGCCGATGATGTAGAAAGTATTGGAGACGTTCGTCACCCAGTCGCGCATGGCTTCGTTGAGCGCGTCCTTGAGCGTCTTTGAGCCGGATTCGACCGGTACGACAGTGGCGCCCAGCAGCTTCATGCGATAGACGTTGGCGGCCTGCCGCTTTATGTCTTCGGAACCCATGTAGACCACGCACTCGAAGCCGTACCGCGCCGCCACGGTGGCGGTGGCGACGCCATGCTGGCCAGCGCCGGTTTCGGCGATGATGCGCGGCTTGCCCATACGGCGCGCGAGCAGCGCCTGGCCGATGCAGTTGTTTACTTTGTGGGCGCCGGTGTGGTTGAGGTCTTCGCGCTTCAGGAGAATCTGCGCTCCGCCCAGTTTTTCGGAGAGGCGGCGCGCATGGTAGATGGGTGTGGGCCGCCCGACGTAGTGCTTGAGTTCATGCTCAAATTCGGTGGTGAAAGCCGGATCGGAGCGGCTCGCCTCATAGGCCGCGCGCAGTTCCGCCAATGCGGGCATCAGCGTTTCGGCGACGAAAACGCCGCCATAGGGGCCGAAATGCCCCTGCGCATCGGGAAGCGAATATTGCATGTCAGTCATCGGCATTCCGAACTTCGGCGACGAATGCGGCGATTTTCGCTGCATCCTTGACGCCTTTTGTGATTTCCACCCCACTGGATACATCGACCGCCCATGGCCGCAGGCGGCGGACGGCTTCGCCCACGTTGCCGGGGCGGAGACCGCCCGCCAGTACCAGCGGGCGGCTTGGCCCGGCGGGGATCAGAGACCAGTCGAAGGTTTTACCGCCGCCGCCGAAGCTTTCGACGAAGGCATCGACCAGGAGTCCGCGCGCGCCGGGATGCGAGGCGAAGGATTCTAACAGATCGACTCCCGCGCGCATCTGTATCGCTTTGATCCAGGGAATTTCTCCGCATATGGCGCTCAGCGCCGCACACTGGGCGTTGCTCTCGTTGCCATGAAACTGGAGTAGTTGCAAGGGCAGGCGGCGCAGCGCTTCGGCGACGAAATCGGTTTGCGGGTCGACAAACAGACCGACCGCCGTGACGAAAGGCGGCAACAGTCTTGTAAGTTCCTCTGCCTGGGCGAAAGAGATGTTGCGCGGGCTGGGCGGGTAAAAGACAAAGCCGATGGCATCGGCTCCCGCCTCGACCGCGGCGACGACATCCTGTGGCCGGGTGAGGCCGCAAATTTTGA
>JAIRWW010000069.1 GCA_031268685.1 Azoarcus sp. | reverse complement strand
TCTGTTCGATGTATTCCCGGCTGGGCAGAGGCAGGGCGTATTTCTGCATTTCGCGCTCAAAAAAAGGATCGGCGCGGCGAATTGCGCTCGGTGTGGCATCCTCGTTTTTCTTTGTTTTTCGAGTCATTGACTTTCTTCTTCAGACTTTTATAATGCGCCCCTCTTGCCCAGATGGCGGAATTGGTAGACGCGCTAGTTTCAGGTACTAGTGCCGCGAGGCGTGGAGGTTCGAGTCCTCTTCTGGGCACCAATCCCCCGATATACACAACTTTTCAGTCGCCGTGTAAAAATCAGATGCGCCGCTTCATGCGGCGCACGCGACAGATTCGGGAGCGGGGATGATCATAACATGAGCGCCGATTTACCGGCGGTTGCCGCCGCGAGGGATGACTTCCCCGCTGGCCATGATTTGACGATCCTGCTTCACGCCCGCCTTGATGGATCGGGCGGATCGAACCGTAACCGCACACCGAATGCCGCGCAGTTGATCGGTGCCAATACGGATGTCGAGGCGATCGAGGCTTGGCTCAAGGCGAAAAAGCGCCAAAGCCCCAATACTCAACGCGCTTACCGGCGCGAGGCTTACCGCCTGCTCGCGTGGGCCGTCGCCTTCAAGGAAAAGCCCGTTTCAAGCCTCACCGTCGAAGATGTGGCCGATTTCCATGGCTGGCTCCTCATGCCCGAAAACCACCCTGAGTGGGCGCGCCGCGGCTGGGTGCTGATCCGGGGACCGCTTCAGCCCGGCAGCGCCAGACAAGCCATGGTCATTCTCTCGGGTATGTTTCGCTGGCTGGTGGAAGCCGGCTACCTTGCCGGCAATCCCTTCCGCCTTTTCGATGACGGCGTCACCGCAAAAGAAAAAGCCGAGGAAGCCGATGTCGAAATCGAGCATGTTTTCGACAAGGAACTTTGGGACTGGATACTCAAGCATATCGACAGCTACCGGCCATTCGATACGGCAGGCCAGGAATACCATTCTTTCGAGCGCATCCGCTTTATCCTCGTTTTTCTCTACTGGACTGGCCTGCGCCGCCACGAACTGGTTTCCGTCACCATGAACCGGATTGCCAGGGAGCGCGGCCAATGGATATTGCGCGTCAAGGGCAAGGGCCGACGGAAGCTGGAGCCTGTCGTTCTTCTCCCGCCCGCGGTGGAAGCATTGCACAGATACAGGCTTTCGAGATCCCTGCCCGGCTTTCCGATGGCGGCTGAAACGGAAGTTCCCCTAGTCGCGGCCCACAGGGGCAATAAATCTATAACAGATAATTACCTCAACACTTTGTTGAAAAGACTTTTCAAGCGTCTGGCCGACGATGTCAGGTACGTCAATGAAAATTGGGCGGAAAAACTTGAGGCCGGAACCGCGCACTGGCTTCGGCACACCCTGGCGACCCATAACGCTGAAGCCGGCGTACCCATGCAGGATACCGCCGACCAGCTTCGCCACAGGTCAATGGATACGACGCGCCGGATTTATACCCACGTAAAGCGTCTGGAAAAGCGCGAGAAAGGCTTGTCGAAGCTTCTCGATTACGAGGGCTGAACAGACGCGCGGGAGAGATCAGGCCACTTTGGTCTTTTTCTTCTTGTTGCCAAGACCTTCATAAAGTGCGACGAATTCTTGCGTCAGCTTGTGACGTGGATCGAGATGGATCATCGGGCGCGCATATTCGTGCGATTCTTTGATTCTCACCGAAGCCGACAAAAATGGATGCAGCACCGGCAGGCCCTCATCGATCAATGCCTGGACGACCTTTTGCGGCAGATTGGCGCGGGGCTGGTACTGATTGACCACGATGCCTTCCACCTGGAGCTTGTGGTTGTGATCGGCCCGGATTTCTTCGGCATTGGCCAGCAGCGAGTACAGGGCATTGCGCGAAAACTCGTCGCAGTCGAATGGAATCAGGCAGGCATCGGCGGCGATCAGGGCCGAGCGGGTGAAGAAGTTGAGCGCCGGCGGCGTATCTATGAATATATGGTCGAAGTCCTCGGCGATTTCATCCAGCGCTTCGCGCAGCTTGTAAATTTTGTAGCGCGATTCCAACTTGCCTTGCAGTTCTTCGAGGCTCGGATGCGAAGGCAGCACCGAGAGGCGCTCGAAGGGCGTGGCCACCGCGAACTCGATTGTTTTCTTGGGATCGAGCCGGAAAGTCAGGCTTTGCTCGAAAAAATCGGCAAGGGTGCTTTCCGGCCCGGCAGCGTTGCCGCCGAGCAGGTATTGCGTGGAATTGCCTTGCGGATCGAGATCGATCACCAATGTACGCTTGCCTTTCTGGGCGCTTATCGCCGCCAGATTGCAGGTAATGGTGGATTTGCCGACACCGCCTTTCTGATTGAATACTACGCGCCGCATTGCCGTTTCCCCCCGGTTGTCCGCCAAGCATGAAATTGTGCACGTTGCCAGCCTAAAAATGAATGCGTTTCGGCGTAATTTCTACAAATCTTTTCGTCATCGTAAAGTGCGCACCAGCCCGAAAGCGCATTCAAAGCCTAGTGTGCAATTTATCCAGTGGGCGCGCATGGACAACATGCCGCGTATATCGTCCGGAATAGTTTTCAAGCATAGACATGCCCGCAATCGCAACAACCGGGCAAGGCAAGCAAGGGTAAACCCCGAAGCAATTACCCTATACGCATCCTTGTTCAAAAAGATAAAATGCGCGACTTCGGTTTTCCGGCAACAGCGTATCCGTACAATCTGCGCCGGGCCGAACGTCGTATTCCCAAAGGAAAAACATGGATCAGGATTTCATAGCCGCGGCACTTGATTATCACCGTTCGCCGACGCGCGGAAAAATTTCGGTCGTCCCGACCAAGAGCTTGACCAACCAGCGCGACCTTGCGCTCGCCTACTCCCCCGGAGTGGCCGCAGCGTGCGACGCCATCGTAGCCGACCCGGATCAGGTGCGCGAACTGACCAGCCGCGGCAATCTCGTCGCGGTCGTCACCAACGGCACCGCGGTTCTCGGATTGGGCAATATCGGCCCGCTGGCTTCCAAGCCGGTCATGGAAGGCAAGGGCTGCCTGTTCAAAAAATTCGCGGGCATCGATGTGTTCGACATCGAACTCGCCGAACGCGACCCCGACAAGCTGATAGATATCATCGCCGCGCTCGAACCGACGCTGGGCGGCATCAACCTTGAAGACATCAAGGCGCCCGAGTGCTTCCACATCGAGAAAAAGCTGCGCGAGCGCATGAAGATTCCCGTCTTCCACGACGACCAGCACGGCACCGCAATCATCTCGTCGGCTGGCCTCATAAACGGCCTGAAGGTCGTCGGCAAGGAAATCGGCAAGGTCAAGCTCGTCTGCTCGGGCGCGGGCGCGGCTGCCATCGCCTGCCTCGACCTCATGGTCAGCCTTGGCCTGAAACGTGAAAACGTCTTCGTTTGCGATTCGCGCGGCGTAATCTACCAGGGCCGCGAAGAAAACATGGAGCCGACCAAGGCGCGCTACGCCCAGATAACCGAAGATCGCACGCTGGGCGACGCTATCGCGGGCGCGGATGTTTTCCTCGGTCTCTCGAAAGCGGGTGTGCTCAAACCCGAAATGGTGGCGCGGATGGCCGACAAGCCTCTGATTTTCGCGCTTGCCAATCCGACGCCGGAAATCCTTCCCGCCGAGGCCAAGGCCGTGCGGCCAGATTGCATCATTGCCACGGGCCGCTCCGACTACCCCAATCAGGTCAACAACGTCCTCTGCTTTCCTTTCATCTTCCGGGGTGCGCTCGACGTAGGCGCCACCACCATCAATGAGGAGATGAAGCTTGCCTGCGTCAAGGCCATAGCCGAACTGGCGCAGGCCGAGCAAAACGACGTCGTCGCCACGGCCTACGGCGGCGAAGAACTGGTTTTCGGCCCCGACTACATCATTCCCAAGCCCTTCGATCCGCGCCTGATCATCAAGATCGCGCCTGCGGTGGCGGAAGCGGCCATGGCCTCGGGCGTGGCCCGGCATCCGATCGGCGATCTGCGCGCCTATGCCGCGAGCCTCAGCGACTTCGTGTATCGCTCCAGCATCGTCATGCGGCCTGTTTTTACGGCGGCAAAAACAGTTGCCGCCGAACACAAGCGGGTGCTCTACGCCGAAGGCGAGGACGAACGGGTGATCCATGCCGCGCGCGAAGTGGTCGAAGAAGGGCTTGCACGGCCCATACTGATTGGCCGTCCCGCCGAAATCGAAACGCGCATCAAGAAAATCGGACTCAATTTCGTGCCGGGGCGCGACTTCGACATCGTCGACCTGGAGCATGACCAGCGCTACAACGAGTTGTGGCGCGAGTACTACAGTCTGATGTCGCGCAATGGCGTCACCCCGGGCCTGGCCAAAGTGCGCATTCGCCGCGACTCCACGCTGCTCGGCGCCCTGCTGCTGCGCCTGGGACATGCCGATGCGCTCGTGTGCGGCACCTTCGGCTCATACGAATATCACCTTCAGCACGTGCGCGACGTCATCGGACTGAAACCGGGCGCACGCCAGTTCGCGGCAATGAATCTGCTCATGTTGCCCCACCGCGTACTGGCAATTGCCGACACACAGGTCAACGAAAACCCGAGCGCCGAAGACATTGTCGACATTGCCCTGATGGCAGCTTCCGAACTGTGCAGCTTTGGGCACGAGCCGAGAGTCGCATTGCTGTCGCATTCCAACTTCGGCTCCTCGCAATCGGCTTCGGCCCGCAAAATGCGCATCGCCAGCGAAATCCTGCGCAACACCGCGCCCTTGCTGGAATGCGACGGCGAAATGTTCGCCGACGCGGCGCTGTCCCCCGATATTCGCGCCACCCTGCATCCCGACTCCACCTTGAAAGGCGAAGCCAATCTTTTGGTGATGCCCAATCTGGATGCAGCCAACATTTCTTTCAATCTGCTGAAAGCGGCCAATTGCGATGGCGTATCCATAGGGCCGATCCTGCTCGGGCCGGCCAGGCCCGTGCATATCCTGACGCCGTCGGCCACCGTGCGCCGACTGGTGAACATCACCGCGCTGGCAGTGGTGGATGCGGTAGCCTTGCAGAAATGAGCATCTCTCTCTCGCTACGGCAAACGCCTTGGCAAATCAGATGCATGTAATGACAAAATCTTGTTTTTGAACTATTTTTCACGCCCGGTGCTGCTGGACGCCGCTATCGGCAGCACCGGAGTGAAATGTCAAGTTACAATCCATGCTTTCAATGCAGAAAGGCCCTGGACAATCTCGTTGGCGCTGAGCCTGCCGTTGGACATTGTCCATGAAATCATGTGCTTCGACATAATCAGTCCGAACAGATGAGAATCGTTCAGCGCCTCCCCAAAGGATTGTCATGCATATCGAATGGTGGGTCTGGATAGTCGGCGGGATCGCGCTGATTTTGCTGGAATTGGCAATTCCGTCTTTTTTTGTGATCTGGTTCGGCCTGGGCGCGCTGCTCGTCGGCCTGCTGCTGCTGAT
>JAIRWW010000068.1 GCA_031268685.1 Azoarcus sp. | reverse complement strand
TCCAGCCAGCCGGGATGGGCCAGGGCGACCACTGCGCCATAGGTTTCGGCCACTTTCGCCACGGGTTCGGCCAGTACATCCACCCCGATCCACACTGCGCCAAGGGCGACCAGCCCGCCGAACATGCCTTGCAGGCCGCCGAACCAGTAAAACGGGCGGCGAATGAAGCGGTCGGTCGCGCCAAGCAGGCGGCTGACGTCGATTTCGTTTTTTTGGGTAAGGATTTGCAGGCGGATGGTGTTGAACGTCACGATGACCAGCGCCAGACCAAGCAGCGCCGCCAGCACCAGGGTGACCGTGCGCCCCAGTCCGATCAGGGCGGAAAGGCGTTTGACCCAGGCTGAATCGAGTTGGACGTGCGCTACGCCGGGCCAGCTTCGTATGCGCGCCGATAGCGTTTCAAACAATTCCGGATCGTCGCTGCGCAAGGTGACGACAAAGGCATCGGGTAGGGGATTGACGGTAATGCCTCCGAGCACATCGCCAAGACCGCTGTTTTCGAGTTGCTTCAGGGCCTCGTCGCGCGATACGAACCGGAAGCTGGCCAGATCGGGTTCGGCTTGAAGCTTGCTTTCGATGGCTTCGGCCTGGGCTGGTTCCGTTTTGTCTTCGAGGAACAGGCTGATTTCGGGTGTGCCCGATACGCCGCGCGCCAGTACGGCGATGTTGTCCAGCAGGATGTAACCGCCCGCAGGCAGCGCCAGTGCGACACCCATCACCAGTGCGGAAAGCAGCGTACCGAGCGGCTGGCCGCCAAGCCGCTTCAGGGCTTGCACGAAAGCGCGCGAGTGAAGATAGAGCCAGTTGCGCATTATTCCTCCATCAGCCGCCCGTGCGCGAGCGAAATGCGTCGGGGCGCCCAGTGTCGAAACAGCGAGACGTCGTGCGTTACTACCAGCACGGTGACGCCCGCGCCGTTGAAGGATCTGAAAAGTTCGGCAATTTCTGCTGCATAGGCCGGGTCGAGGTGGGCAGTGGGTTCGTCGGCAATCAGGATCGAGGGCCGGTTGACGAAGGCGCGCGCGATTGCCACCCGCTGCTGTTCGCCGCCGGACAGACCGGCGGGGAATTCTTTCTCTCGTCCGTGCAGGCCGACGAGATCGAGCGCGGCTCCCACCCGTTTGGCCGCATCGCCCGGCGGATGGCCGTTGATGATGAGCGGCAGCATGATGTTGTCGTACACCGAGCGGTCGAACAGCAGGCGGCTTTCTTGCAAGACCATGCCGATGTTGCGCCGCAGGTAGGGAACCGCCCGGCGCGGCAGGCGCGAGATGTCTTGCTCGTTGATTCGCACGGTGCCGGAAGTCGGCCGCTCGATTGCCGGGATGAGTTTCAGGAGCGTGCTTTTGCCTGCGCCCGAATGCCCCGATAGCACGACCAGTTCGCCGGGCGCGATCTGGATGCTGATGCCGTCGAGCGCTGTATAGCCGCCGGGATATTGCTTGGCGACCTTGTCGAAAATGATCATGCCTCGTCCTCCGCAGAGCCGAAAAGCGCATCGACGAATTCGCGCGCCCGGAAGGGTTGCAGGTCTTCGATGGCCTCGCCCACGCCGATGAAGCGTAAGGGTTTTGGACACTGGCGCGCAATCGCCGCTACAACGCCGCCCTTGGCGGTGCCGTCGAGTTTGGTGAGCACGAGGCCGGTCACGCCAGCTGCGGCGTCGAACGCTTTGACTTGGGCGAGCGCGTTCTGCCCGATGTTGGCGTCGAGCACGAGCATGACTTCGTGCGGGCCGCTTGGGTCGGCTTTGGTGATGACCCGCCGCACCTTGGCGATTTCTTCCATCAGGTGAAGCTGTGTTGGCAGCCGCCCGGCTGTGTCGGCGAGCACGATGTCGATGCCGCGGGCGCGCGCGGCATTGACTGCATCAAAAACTACCGCGGCGGCGTCTCCGCCTTCCTGCGCGATTACGCTTACGCCGTTGCGCTCGCCCCAAACCATCAGTTGTTCGCGCGCGGCGGCGCGGAATGTATCGCCTGCCGCCAGCAATACGCTTTTGCCCTGAGACTGGAAGTATTTGGCGAGTTTGCCGATGGATGTCGTTTTGCCGGAACCATTGACCCCGGCCAGCATGATGATGAAGGGCTTATGGCTGGATGTATCCAGTTCCGCTTCGAGCGGAGCCACGATTCCGAGCAGGCTGCCGGCGAGCGTTTGCTGTAGCTGGCTGGCGGTTTCCAGATGTTCTGCCTTCCATCGCGCGCGCAGTTCGCCGATCAGATGTTGTGTTGCCTCGACGCCGCAATCGGCCATCAGCAACGTCGATTCGAGTTCTTCAAGCAAGTCTTCATCGATCTTGCGCCGCCCGAACAGGCTTGCCAGGCCGCCGCCCAACTGTTGCCGGGTGCGCGCCAACCCCGCTTTCAGACGCTCGGTCCACGAGCGCCGGGGCGGTGGTGTTTCGGCAGGCGGCGCGCTGCCGCTGCTAGCCGCATCTATCGGGACGGATGGCGCGGCGGCCTCGTCTGGCGGAAGATCTGCGGGGTCGACAAGCTCACGCCGGCCGGATTTTTTGAAGAAACCAAACATGGCTCAAAAAGTCCATGGTGCATTGAAACGCGCCACAAGCTCCCCGGATACGGCTAAGATGCTGGCCTCATCACGGACGCACGGCGCAATGGCGCGGATTCTAACAGATGAAGGACTGCTCTATGCTTCATACCTTTCCCATGTTTTTCCGAACCTTTTCTCGTTTGGCGCTGATTGGCGCGGCATCCCTGGGCGCTTTGCCCGTACAGGCCAACCCGTTCGAGACGACGCTGCCCAATGGGCTGAAGATCGTAGTGCGCGAAGACCGGCGTGCGCCCTCGGTCGTGCACATGGTCTGGTACCGAAGCGGCTCGATTGACGAGCCGGAAGGCGTCACCGGCGTCGCACACGTCCTCGAACACATGATGTTCAAAGGCACGCGCAAGGTCGGCCCCGGCGAATTCAATGCTCGCATTGCAAGCATGGGCGGACGCGACAACGCCTTCACCAGCCGCGACTACACGGCTTATTTCCAACAGATTCCGCCCGCGCATCTCGGCTCAGTCATGGCGCTCGAAGCCGACCGCATGAAAAACCTCGCCCTCAGCGATAACGCTTTCGCGCGCGAAATCGAAGTCATCAAGGAAGAACGCCGGTTGCGCACCGACGACCGCCCGCGCGCCCTCGTCTTCGAGCAGCTGATGGCGATGACATTCCAGGCCCATCCCTACCACCACCCGATCATCGGCTGGATGACCGACCTCGAAGCCATGCGCGCGGAAGATGCGCGCACTTGGTACAAACGCTGGTATGCACCCAACAATGCCAGCGTCGTCGTGGTCGGCGATGTCAACCACGATGCCGTATTCAAACTGGCCAGCAAGCATTACGGCGTGCTGAAACCCGCCAAGCTGCCCGACCGCCGCATCAGCAACGAACCCGCGCAGCGCGGCACGCGGAACGCCGTCGTGCGCGCCCCGGCTGAATTGCCCTATCTCGCCATGGCATGGCGGGTGCCGCCCCTGCGCGACCCCGGCGCGGATCGGGAAGCCTACGCCCTGCAAATGCTGGCTGAAATCCTGGACGGCTATGATGGTGCGCGGCTCGACCGCCGGCTGGTGCGCGAAAAACGCATCGCGGTCTCGGCCAATGCCAGCTACGACAGCATCAACCGCGGCCCCGCGCTTTTCTATCTCGACGGCGTGCCTGCCCCTGGCCAGAGCATCGAAGCGCTTGAGGCCGCGCTGCGCGCCGAATTGCAGCACATCCGCGACGAAGGCGTGAGCGAGGCCGAACTGAATCGGGTCAAGACCCAGGCACTGGCCTCGCGCATCTATTCGCGGGATTCGCTGATGGGTCAGGCGATGGAAATCGGCCAACTCGAAAGCACAGGGCTGTCATGGCGCGACGATGTCCGCCTGCTCGCTGGTCTGCGCGCAGTGACAGCCGAAGAAGTGCGCGAAGCCGCCCGCCGCTATTTCGACGATGCCACATTGACCACTACCCGGCTCGATCCCTTGCCCGTCGCCGCCCCTGCCGCCCCTGCCGCGCCCGGCGCCCCGAAACCCTGACGTTTCCAATCTTCCTCATTCCGCCCATGAACCACTCCATGCCATTTTTCCGCCGCCTGCGCATCCCGGCGCTGGCAGTGCTCGCCTTTGTCTGCGGCGCAGCCCGCGCCGTCCCCGCCATAGAACAATGGACGGCAACTACCGGCGCGAAAGTTCAACTCGTCGCCAGCCATGAACTGCCGATGATCGACATCCAGGTCGATTTCGCCGCAGGCAGCGCCATAGACCCGGCGGACAAGAGCGGACTTGCCGGCATAACCCGCGCCCTGCTGGACGCGGGCGCGGGCGAACTCGACGAACAGGCGATCTCCGAACAAAGCGCCGACCTCGGCCTGATCCTGGGCGGCGGCGTCGACGAAGACCGCGCCAGCCTCACGCTGCGCACGCTGTCGGCGGCTTCGGAACGCGACGCCGCCGTGGCGCTGGCGGCCACCATCCTCGCTCGTCCCAGCTTCCCCGAAGCGGTGCTGGAACGCGAACGTACCCGCGCCCTGGCTGGTTTGCGCGAATCGCTCACCAAGCCTGCCGTGCTGGCCGAACGCGCCTTTACCGCCGCGGTCTATGCCGGTCATCCCTATGGCTACAACATCAGCGTCGAATCGCTGTCGGCGATCAGCCGCGACGATCTCATCGCCTTCCACGCGCGCCATTACAGCGCCAGCAACGCATCCGTCACCATCGTTGGCGACGTTGACCGCGCCACGGCTGAAAAAATCGCCATTGCCCTGACCAGCGCCCTTCCCGCTGGCGGCAAGGCCGAAGCCTTGTCGCCGCCAGCCCTTCCCGGAAGCGGCCTGACACGCATCGCCAACCCCTCCGCGCAGGCGCACATCCTCATCGGCCAGCCGGGAATGAGCCGCGACGATCCCGACTACTTCCCGCTTCTGGTCGGCAACCACGTCCTGGGCAGCGGCGGCTTCACATCGCGGCTCATGAGCGAAGTGCGCGAAAAACGGGGACTTGTCTACGACATCCACAGCTATTTCGAGCCTCGCCGTGTCGCCGGGCCATTCCAGATCGGCCTGCAAACCAAGGGCAGCCAAAGCGAACTCGCCCTTCGCGTTGTGCGCGACACACTCGCTACCTTCATTGCCGAAGGCCCCACCGAAAAAGAACTGCAAATGGCGCGCGACAACATCGCCGGTGGATTCGGCTTGCGGCTCGACGCCAACGCCAAGATTCTCAGTTACGTCTCGATCATCGGCTTCTACGGCCTGCCCCTCGACTGGCTGGAACGCTACCCGCGCGAAGTCGCCGCAGTCAGCCGTGCGGCGGTGCGCGACGCCTTCGCCCGGCGCATCCATCCCGACAAACTCATTACCGTGATCGCGGGCGGAGATGGCGACAAAAACGAAGAGGGGAGCGCGGCGGCAAAACCGTGAGCCGGATTCGCATCATCGGCGGCGTGTGGCGCTCGCGTCTGATCGACGTCGCCGGCCTGCCCGGCTTGAGACCGACGCCGGATCGTGTGCGCGAAACCCTGTTCAACTGGCTCGGGCAGCGCCTCGACGGCCTTGCCTGTCTCGACCTCTTTGCTGGCTCCGGCATCCTCGGGTTTGAGGCCGCCTCGCGCGGCGCGGCGGCCGTCACGCTGCTCGACATCGACCCGCGCGTGCATGCCGCCCTGCGCCGCAACGCCGAAGCATTATCGGCGGCAGTAGAGATCGTTCGCGGCGATGCGCTAAAATTCCTCGCCGCCACATCTGGACGGTTCGACGTGGTTTTCGTCGACCCGCCATACCGGCAAGGCTGGATCGGTCGCGTGGCGCCTTTGCTGGACCGGACAATACGGCCCGATGGCTGTATTTACGCAGAAGCTGAAGCCGAAGCGCCGCTAGCCTCATTTCCCGGCTGGCGTGCGATAAAGCAGGGCCGTGCCGGGCAAGTTCACTTCCATCTCATGAGGCGTGCTGAACAATCATGACAAACACCATCGCGGTCTACCCCGGCACTTTCGACCCCTTCACCTGTGGACACGAAAACATCGTGCAACGGGCGGCGCGGCTTTTCGAGCGGGTCATCGTCGCGGTCGCCGCCAGCCGCAAGGAAGCGCTGTTCACATTTGAAGAACGCATTGCCATCGCCACGGAAACCTTGCAGCCGCTCGCCAACGTCGAAGTGCTGGGCTTCGACTGCCTGCTGATGGACTTCGTGCGTCAGCACGGCGCGCGCATCCTCGTCCGCGGCGCGCGCACAGTAGCCGATTTCGAGTATGAGACCCAATTGGCGGTAATGAACCGCAAGTTATACTCCGAACTGGAAACGGTGTTCCTTCCTCCGGCTGAGGAACACCGTTTTCTTTCGGCCACTGTCGTGCGAGAAATCGCCCGGCACGGCGGCGACGTGAGCGAACTCGTGCCTTCGGCGGCCCTGTCCCGCCTGCAACAGAAATTTTGACGCAAGACAAAAAAGCAAGGAACCCAAGAAATGTCCCTGATGATTACCGACGAATGCATCAACTGCGACGTCTGTGAACCCGAATGTCCCAATAGCGCGATTTCCCAAGGCGATGAAGTCTACGTCATCGACCCTGGCAAATGCACCGAATGCGTTGGCCATTTCGACGAACCGCAATGCACCCAGGTCTGTCCGGTCGATTGCATCCTCAAAGATCCGGCGCGCGAAGAATCGCCGGACGAATTGCTCGTCAAATTCAACAAGCTCAATCCCGCCTGAAAGCAGGCAAGGAGCAGCCCGCCCTGAGCAGGCGTTCACTATAAGGACGGGGCGGCTGGATTATCTGGCCGTCTCGCCCCATACCGCCCGGCATACGGGTTCGCATCAAGCGGTTCGAGTAGTCGAAGCCATGAGCGCCGCGGCACGCCCGAGCAGCCTGAAGATGCACTAAACATCATCAGATTCAGTTCCATGCGATAGATAGCACTGGCGATGCGCCAGCGGCTGCGGGTGCCGTTCGCGGTCGACTGTGGCGCAGGGCCAGACGGGGCGGGCGAAGCACCGGGATATAATCCCGCACACGATTTGTCAATCGAGTGAGCCATGTCCCGCAAGAAACTTCCCATCGGCATCCAGACCTTCCGCGAAATCCGCGAGGACAACTGCTATTACGTCGACAAAACCGCCTTTGCCCTGCGGATGATTGAAGAAGGTAAAGCCTACTTCCTCTCCCGCCCTCGCCGCTTTGGCAAAAGCCTGTTCCTGGATACGCTGGCAGAACTGTTCGCGGGCAATGAGCCGCTGTTCCGGGGCTTGCATTGCCACGACAAATGGGACTGGAAGACAAAATACCCGGTGATTCGCATCAGTTTCGGAGCGGGGATTTCCAATGGGCAGGCAGAGGCGCTGGCGGAACGAACCCGCGAAATACTCGATGAAAATGCACAGCGTTTGGGTCTGACGCTGAAAGATGCCAGCATTTCCGGCCAGTTCTCGCAACTGATTCTGCAAGCCGAAGCCAAGTTCGGTCAGCGAGTCGTGATACTGGTGGATGAATACGACAAACCAATCCTGGATAAACTGACTTCGCCCGAGCTTGCCCGCAAGATGCGCGACGGCCTGCGCGACCTTTATTCCGTCATCAAGGATCAGGACGCGCATATCAAGTTCGCCATGCTCACAGGGGTGTCCAAGTTCAGCAAAGTCAATATCTTCTCCGGCCTCAATAATTTGAAAGACATTACGTTGAATGCCGCATATTCCGATATCTGCGGCTATACCGATGCTGATGTGGATACTGTATTTGCGCCGGAACTGGAAGGGCTGGATCGGGAGGAAATCCGCCATTGGTATAACGGCTACAATTGGCGTGGCAACGCAGTATATAACCCCTTCGATCTTTTGCTGCTCTTCGACTGCCGCGAATTCCGCCCCTTCTGGTTTGAGACCGGCACCCCCACCTTTCTGGTGGATATGCTGACCGAGCGGCAAGTCTATTTGCC
>JAIRWW010000062.1 GCA_031268685.1 Azoarcus sp. | reverse complement strand
GCGCCTGCGGGGGCCACGCCGAAGCGGTCGATCAGATCGGGGCGGCCTATCTCGCCGAGGAAGTAAAGCCGGAAGTCGATGTAGGCCAGCCGCTCGCGCTGGAAGTGGCTCAGGCGCTCGACGCGCTGTGGGTGCATGGGTTCAGGCTCCTTACTCGCGACCGGCATCGGCCAGCTTGAAGACGGACGTTCGACTATTCATGATTCGTCATCATACATCATCAAAGTGATGATATTATGCGCGCAGTCTTGGTCTCTGCGCAAACGGGCGGGTACGCGCCCGACAAGGAGTGGCGATGGTCGATATTTCCGCATTGATGAGGGTGTTGCCCGTTTCGGCGCTGGAGCCGGACTGGATGGCCTCGCTGGGCGGCTTCATCGACGTGCCCAAGGATCGTGGCTGGCAAGAGCGCATCTGGCTGCTGGAGCCGCCCGCCGGTCAGCGCGTGCCTTACATCGAGCCGGTAGAGGCACTGGAAAAGCTGCTGCGCCGTCAGGGTGTCGCGCCGGAGGATGCAAAGGCGCGGGCGCTTGAAGCCGTGACTCGGATGAAGGAGGACGTGGCGGGAGACCACTGGGTCAACTTCTTTGACGTCCTTGAACCGGAATCGCCGGAATGCCTGCCGCTGCCCGACTTCGTGGCTTGGCTGCGCAACGAGCGCCGCCGGGTGAACCGGCTGGCTTCCGATCTGAAGCTCGACGCCCAAGGCTTCAAGGAACTGGCCAGCGAGGAGATGCTGGTGCCGTCCGACAACATCGTGGACTTCTTCGAGCAAGCGGCGGAGGTGGCGGCAAGTACGCCCATGTTCCGTGGGCCGGAGAACTGGGACGAGGCGTGGTCGCTGGAAAACCTGCTCGCGCTTCCGCCGCCCAAGGCCATGATCGAATTCGTGCCCGGCCCGCCGTGGGACAATTTCGAATGGGGCGACTGGAAGACGGGCGACAACCCGTTCTTGCGCTGGCGCGAGGCCATGTGCCCCATCGCGCAGGAACTCGAAACGGCGCTGGGGGAGCCGGTCTATTACTTCGCCGACCTCTCCAGCGACATCGACGACGATGACGTGCATCGCTTCCTCGTCCTGCACTGGTGCTGCACGCACAAGCCGGAATCGGCCTTCGTGCGCTATCTGCTGAAAGTCAGCGGAGCCCGTGATGTCGAGGAACTCAAGGCGGCGCTGATCGACCCGGCCATCGAGATGGAAATCGACGAGGAAGGTCAAGAGGCGGTGCTGACGGCGCTGCGCACCGGTGATCCGCAGCGCGTCCTGCTGCGCGTCACGCGCAAATACGAGAACACGACGCTGCTGGAGGGTGTCGTGCCGCGCGCCACCTTGTCTGCGGCGTTGAAGACGGAGTTGATCCGCTTCTTCACAGCGGACTTCGATCCGCAGCATTGGGATTTGCGGGACGATCCCGAAGACATCAAAGACGACCACGTTTACATCAAGGACACCATTCTGAACCCCCTGTGGCTCGCCACTGCCGATAGCGCAAACGGGCCACACAGTCGGGAAACGGAGGCTCTATGAACCAAAATGCCGCCATGCTGCTGATGCTGCTCTGCATGTTCGCCGCGTGGGTATGGACTTGGAGCGTCATCGCCACGCGCCGGACTGTGCGCGGGAAAAACCGCTTCATCGCTCACCTGATTGGCGTACTGGCGGGCAGCAGCGCGGCCTTCGGCGCGTTTTGCCTGAGCGGCGCATTGCTGATGCCGGGCGCGGGCGACGGCGCATCGATTGCGATTGGAGTGTTTGGCGCGCTGGTGCTTTGTACGTATCTCGGCGCGCTGCACTCCCCAAAGCAGAAGGTGTCGCAAAGCGCCGAGGCTGAACCCGCCGTGCCGATGGTGACTGCCGTTGGGATGAAGACTGACACAACGCCTGTGTCGCGTGTGCCGCGCAAGCCTTTCAAGGATTCGCTTCAGACATGGTGGCAAGAGGAAAAACGCAGGCAGGGGGAGTTTCTACAGCAAGAGGAGCGTAAGCGTGTCGCGCGGGAAAAGGCGCTGGGCATGACGTTCGGCACGTTTTTCTCCGAGCGGGCGGGAGATCACTTCATGTTCTGGTGCGGTGTGCTGTTCCTCATCGTGTGGGGTTGCCTGTTTGCTTTCGTGCCCTCGTCGGAGGACTGGCTGACCCGGCTTGTTGTGAGTTTCATCGTCGCGTGCCTGCTGGCTGCCGTGTGGGGCGTGTCCTGCATTGTGATCGTTCCGGCCATATTGCTGCTTTTGGCGCTACTGCCATTTGCTTGCATCAGCATCCTTGTGGAGGCTTGGTGGCGCATCCGCCACAACCAGCCCTACATCGCGCCACCCGTTGTCATCAGCTACGACAACATCGCCTCTTCGTCCCCGCCCCGGAGCACTGGCAACTGGCTGGTGCCGCTGGTCATTGGGCTGTGGATAGGAAGTGCGTGGGGCAAGGACGATTGAGGCTAAACTTGATCTACAAGTAAGTCTACCGCCTCGAAGAGACGAAACAATCCTTGCCAAACGGATTTGAGACCTGGGGGCCGTCACTCGGGGCGCGCTTGTCACTGCCGAGTTCTGCGATATAACGCACCGCCTCGGAGAGCGGATAGGGCTTTTCGGGCGGGGTTGGGGTCTTTTTCACTATCCGATAGAGAAATTTCCACTCGGTCTCGTCCAAAAACACGTCGCACGGCCCATCGGGACAGACCCGCGCCATCAACGTGCGCTTCATGACGTACCTCGCCAAGACCGAATAGATGAACAGCATCGATTTTATCTTTTCAACCGTGCGTTGCTGAATCTTTTCAACCGGATAGCCGCTTTTCAACACAAAATGAAACCGCTCGATCTGCCAACACCGAATGTAATAACCGACGATTCTCATGCAGTCCTCGGCGTCGCCGACGGCGGTGTTCGTGGCAAGTATCCCCTCGATTTTGTCCGCAGCCTGACTTATCTCGCTGATTCTGACCAGGGTCCTATCAATTCCGCAACTATATCGTTTGCTTTTCCCATTTCTCCTCTATCTCCTGTATCGTCATTTGTGGCTCAAGTTTAGTCCCTGAAGAGGGAGACTGGAGACAGCTTCTGAAAAGCATTACAACAATGTGGTCGATTTGCTGGCAACATCGCGCAATGGGTTGGCGTGGCCAACGATATCTGCCGAGGTAAACCATTGAACGCCATTCGCTTGCAGACCTCACTGAAATGGTCGAACTGGTATCTGATCGCCCTCAAGCTGGCGGTCGGGTCTTTGCTCGTCCTGCTCATTGCGCTGTTCTGGCTGTTGCGTCAGGACGAAGCGGATGGGCAACGCTCGACGCTCATCGCCGACGTGCTGTGGCTGGAACAGAGCGTCAATTTCCATCTGGAA
>JAIRWW010000306.1 GCA_031268685.1 Azoarcus sp. | reverse complement strand
TGCATTTCCTCGTTGCGCTGGAATTCGTTGGTGCGGACGTGTTCCTGCGCGGTGAGATCGGTGATTTTCTTGATGCCCTGCGCGTCGAGGATATTGCTCGGATCGAGTTTGGCGAGCGGTGTCTGTTCAAGGTAATCGATAGCGGCATCCGCGAGGATGTAACCAGAAAGGTCGTCGCCGATCTGGCGGATGATCTCGTCGCGGAAATGGTCGCGCGCCTGATAAAGCTCAACGAAGTCCATCGACTTACCCACGGTCTTCAGCGCTTCGGAGAATTTAGCGGAGAACAGCCCCTCCAGCGTTTCCTGATTGGAGGCGCGGGCGCAGCCGATGCCCTGCGCGACGCGGAGCACGTCTTCAGTCGTCTTGTTGACCCGCACAAAGAAGGTCACCTTGATATCGGCGCGGATGTTGTCCTGGCAGATCAAACCTTCATTGCCAGTGCGCGCGATTTCGATGGTCTTCAGCGCGATGTCCATCATCTCGGCCTTGTGGATGATGGGGTAGACCATGCGCCCGGTGAAGGTGACTTCCGGCTCGCTGCGCGTGGTATTCACGATCATCGCGTAGCCTTGTTCCACCTTGCGGTAAAAGCGGGCGAAAAGGCTGAAAATGCCGAAAATGAATAAAGCTACAATGCCAATGGCAATTAATACAATAGTGAGCGACGGCTGCATGCTATTTCCTTTTCAAATGGGGGCGCGAGGGCCGGATTGTAATGCATTGTGTTTTTCGGGAACGTCAGAGTTTCTCTGTCAGAGTTTCTCTTTCTCCGAGATACGGTAGATCCGCGCGGATTCGTCGTATTCGATAACGATGGCGGTATCACCTCTTTTCAGCTTGTTGGGCGTGTCCGCCACGACGCGGATGTGGTAGCTCGCTCCACGGGCGTGCACCTCGGCGCGGCCGAATTTTTCGTCCACCCCGCTGGTAAGCACCACGCATTCATGACCGGTGAGGGCCGCATTGGAAATAGCGTTGTGGGTGACAAAAAGCTTGCGCAGAGGCCGCACGCAAGCCGCCGCCAGGGGAATCGAGAATGCAAAGGCCGCGACGAGGATGGCCGATCCCACCGCGAAGCGCAACACGCTCGTCGGCACAATGGGCAAGAACAAGGGAACCGCGATGCCGCAAATAACCCATCCGAACAGTACAAGCAGGCTGATGACCACTGAAAAAGGCACGCCGCTCAAACCCAGCGCAACAAGATAGCTTGCCAGCGTGCCTATGCCGCCGGGTTCACCGTCGACGTGGTGCGCGCCATGCGAGGCGTCGCCAAAGTCGCCGCCCGCGTCGATATCGCCGCCGACATCGATGTCGCCGCCCACGTCGATATCGCCGCCCAAATCAAGGCCGGCGCTGTCGTAATCCACAAGACCGACCAACGCCAGCGCCCAGTACAACAGAATGACGCCAAGGAGCACTGTATAAACGACTGTCGGATAACTCAGAACGGCTTCGGAAAAGCCCACGGTAAAATCCTTCTCATTAGTTTGTTTGTATTTTCAGAAACGGCTGTCGCCGCTAAATACAATAACAATATTGTTTCATTCCCGTCCAGCGAAGCCTATCAATTCTCTTGTCACGCACTCCTTTATAGCGAGGCGCTCTTCCGCGGGCAGGCCGTAACGCACCCCGAGCGTTTCATAGTCATCCAAGGTCAAAGTGACGGTGAGCCGGGGGCGCTTGGGACGGTGGCTCGCCGGCAGACCGAGGATAAGGCGAATCTGGTCGGAATTCGAGATATTGTTCTCGAAGGCGGCGCGGCGCACCGCTTCGAGAACTGCGGCTTCCACATCGAAAGCGACCTGCACTGCTTGCAGTGCCGCGTCCGAACCGCTCCAGCGTGCTGGCTTGCGCGGCGGGTTCGTGGCGCGGTTCATACCTTGTCCGCCGCCGCCGCTTCATGGCGCGCCCGGATGCGTTCCATCACTTTTTCCTTGCGATGGATGTCTTCGCCTATGCCCGCTTTCGCAAGACGAAGCTCAAGCGCCTTCGTGCCCAATTCCTGATCGAGTGTGTCGGCAGCGGTCATGCGGTCGGCCTGGTCTTCGTGGCGTTTCTTGATGCGTTCCAGCGACTCTTTGGCGCTTACAAGCTTCGAGCCGGAAGCGACAATGTTTTCCGAGATGCTTTGCGTAGCTTTGTAGACGCTTTCCGTCGCTTTCGCCATCTGCACTTCGCGTTCGTGTTCGCGGATTTTCGCCTCCGACGCCTTGATGAGATCTTTCAGGCGGTTGGATTGCTGCGTGTAATCTGTATGCAATTGGGTCTGCTTTTCCAATTCGGCTTCCTGTTCCGCGACCTTGGCTGCGACTTCCTCGGCCAGATCGGGTTTTCCCTTGTCCAGCGCCTCGATAGCCAGGTTTTCCAGACGCGCGGTTTCAGCGCGCACGCGCTCGATTTCGCGGGCGCTTTGCATCTCCTTCGCCATGACGCCAGTCAGATTGTTTTTTGCCTGCGCGATTGCATCGCGGGCATCGCGGATTTCCTGCTCATATATGCGCACGCCGTTGGCATCGACAATGCTTTCGCCCAGTTCCCGGGCGCTGCCGCGCAGCAGGGTGACGATTTTTCCGATAACACTCATGGTGATACTCCTTAAGACAGATAGCCGGATAGCGCATCCAGGGCGTCGATGGCGTTGTCGCTCAGTGCTGCGACGTCGCTGGCGATGTCGTCGATGTGGGCGTCGCGGGCCAAGGCGCCGAACAGCACGTAGCGCCCTTCCACCCTGCCGAACGCAGAAAGGGGAATCGCCGGGTTCAAATCCAGCAACAATTCCAGCAATTCCGAACGTTTTGCGGGAATGATTTCCTCGTCGGTCCAGAGATAGCAAATGCATAAAACCTGGTCGTCGGAAGCGGTAATGAAGATCGGCAGTTCCTCGCGTCCGCCGATGACCGCCTGGATGACCGGGATTTCACCGGGAATGGGTTGGAGACTGACCGGAGCGCCTCCCAGACGCGCGCCCAGTATTACATCCAGGCCGCCCAGCCGTTCCTGTAGGGATTTCATTTCGCCTCCTCGCGCGAATAGGTTCAGTACATGACGTACATTGGCACTCTAGACAGGATGACATTGTATGTCAAAGCATGTTATGTCACGCCGAGGAAAATGGTGCAGAAAGCCTCCGAATGTCGCAATGCGCGGCAGGCCAAGCTGGTCGAGCGCGCCCATGGCGACTTCGCGCATCCCCCCGGCTGCCGGGCAGGCGTGAGTTCGCCGGGTTGCGGTTACAATACCGCTCCCTGACTGGAGGTTCGACCTGTGTCCGGCATCACCCTCGCTCTTTCCAAAGGCCGTATCTTTGAAGAAACCCTGCCCTTGCTTGCCGCAGCGGGCATTGTGCCTACCGACGATCCGGAGCGTTCGCGCAAGCTCATC
>JAIRWW010000278.1 GCA_031268685.1 Azoarcus sp. | reverse complement strand
AAGGGACGTGCCACGGGGGATAGCGCCGCAGCTGAATAATTGTCGTTATAAAACCGCTTTTGGAGCGTGGCCGACAGTTTTTGTTTTTCCATCTTGCCTGTCTGATTGTCTGTCTGATGATGATGATAGCTGTGCATTCTTGGGGAAGGGGCGGGGATAGCGCGTGGTGGGCATGGCTGCTGCAAGCTAGCGGCTGGATATACTCTATACCTGAATTTACGGGACACGGTGAGAGAGATTCCGCGTGGACTGTCGATCAGGCCGAATCATTCAACAATAGGCCGTCGGGTCGGGAATGCCGGCGGCAGCGAAACCGCCGCGGCGCAGGCGGCATGCATCGCAGTGACCGCAGGCCCGTCCCCTTTCGTCGGCCTGGTAGCATGAAACTGTCAGTCCATAGTCGACTCCCAGACCGGCGCCAAGCCGAATGATTTCGGCTTTGGAAAGCTCGATCAGCGGGGCGTGGATGGTGAGTGGGCGGCCTTCCACGCCCGCTTTGGTGGCGAGCCTGGCCATTGTCTGGAATGCGTCGATGAATTCCGGGCGGCAGTCGGGATAGCCGGAGTAATCGACGGCGTTTACGCCGATGAAGATATCGCCCGTGCCGAGCACTTCGGCCCAGGCCAGCGCCATCGACAGCATCACGGTATTGCGGGCAGGGACATAAGTGACCGGGATATCGCCGCTTTCGCGGTCTTCGGGTACCGCGATGTTGGCATCGGTGAGCGCCGAGCCGCCGAACTGGCCTAGTTCGACGTGGGCCAGACGGTGCTCGCGCGCGCCGAGCGCAAGGGCGACGCGGCGTGCGGCGCTCAGTTCGGCGGCGTGCCGCTGTCCGTAAGCGACCGACAAGGCGTAGGCATCGAAACCCCGGTCCCGGGCGATGGCAAGGCAGGTTGCGGAGTCCAGTCCACCCGAGAGCAGGACGACGGCAGGCTGTGAGGAGAGCATGGCGGAAAACGAAAAGCTGCGATCGCTAATCATAGGCTATCTGGCGTCTGCCGAACCATCGGTGGCCTGACGAGCCATCGGTGCGGGGCAGCCGGGCTAGGCAGAGCGTGGAATCAAAGATCAAAGATCGAAGGTCCGTCGTCCGGCGAGTCTTTTTGCGCGGCTTTGGGTAGACTTCCCGTTTCTTCCCTTGCGGCTGCTTGCCGCGTTTCGTTTTTTCAGGCTCTCAAGGATTTTCCGTGAAATATATCTCTACTCGCGGTTATTGCGCCCAATCCGAATTCTGCGACATCCTCCTTGGCGGGCTGGCCCCGGACGGCGGCTTGTATCTGCCGGAACGCTATCCCCGCATTGGCCGTGCCGAACTGGATGCATGGCGCGGGCTGTCGTATGCCGGGCTGGCTTTCGAAATACTGTCTCGCTTCATCGGCGATATTCCTGCCGGCGATTTGCGCGAAATTTGCGAGCGTACTTATACCGCCGAGGTTTACCGATACGTTCGCGTGGGCGACGATTCCACACAAATCGCGCCGCTGCGCTGGCTGGAACCGGGGAAGCTTGGCTTGCTCGCGCTCTCGAACGGCCCCACGCTCGCCTTCAAGGACATGGCGATGCAGCTTTTGGGCAATCTTTTTGAATACGCGCTGGAAAAGCGGGGCGAGACGATCAACATTCTCGGCGCGACTTCCGGCGATACCGGCTCGGCGGCGGAATATGCGATGCGCGGCAAAGCGCGGCTCAAGGTGTTCATGCTCTCGCCGCACGGCAAGATGAGCGCTTTTCAGCGTGCGCAGATGTATTCGCTCGCCGACGCCAACATTTTCAACATCGCCGTCACTGGCATGTTCGATGAAGCGCAGGACATCGTGAAAGCGATCTCCAACGATGCGTCCTTCAAGGCGCGCTACCGTATTGGCGCGGTCAACTCGATCAACTGGGCGCGGATTGCGGCGCAGATCGTCTATTACTTCAAGGGCTACTTTGCAGCCACCGCGAACGGCGGTGAGCAAGTCGCCTTTTGTGTGCCATCGGGCAATTTCGGCAATATTTGCGCCGGGCACATCGCGCGCCAAATGGGGCTACCCATCGCAAAGCTGATTCTTGCCACCAACGAGAACGATGTTCTCGACGAGTTCTTCCGTACCGGCATCTACCGTCCACGCAAGGCCGCCGAAACACATATCACGTCCAGCCCGTCTATGGATATTTCCAAGGCGTCGAATTTCGAGCGGTTCGTGTACGACCTCGTGGGCCGCGATCCGGAGAAGACCGCCGGATTGTGGGCGGAAATCGACGCGGGCCGCGCTTTCGATCTGTCGCGCACGCCATGTCTGGAACGCCTGCCGGAATTCGGCTTCGCCTCGGGCAGTAGTTCCCACGCCGACCGTCTGGCAACGATCAGGGATGTGCATGAGCGTTACGGCGTGAGCATCGACCCTCATACCGCCGATGGCGTCAAGGTCGCCATGCAGCATGCTTCCGGCTTGCAGGCTGGCGTGCCGCTGCTTGTGCTGGAAACCGCGCAGGCGGCGAAGTTCGCCGACACGATCCGGGAGGCGCTCGGGCATGGGCCGGAAATCCCCGTCGGCCTGCACGGTCTGGAAGCGTTGCCGCAGCGGGTGGACGTCATGGCCCCGGATGCCGGGGCGGTCAAGGCATATATCGCGGAGAGAGTTTGAACCTGGATGTGGCAGGCAAAGGCCGCAAAGGCCATGGCCTCAGGCTTTGCCTTTCACCACTTCCAGCACATGTTCGACACTGAATCCGAAGTGCGCGAACAGCGCATCCGCTGGCGCGGATGCGCCGAATGTGTCGATGCTGATGACATCTCCATGCAAGCCCACGTATTTGCGCCAGAAATCACCGTGCGCAGCTTCGATGGCGATGCGGCGCACGTGATTGCCCAGCACGCCGATGCGATATTCCTTGCTCTGGCGGTCGAAAACGCTGGTGGAGGGCATGGAAACGACCCGCACGGCGATACCTTCTTCCGCCAGCGCCGCCCTGGCTTCCAGCGCGAGCGTCACCTCGGAGCCGGTCGCAATCAGCACGAACTGCGGATCGGCGGCATCGGCCAGGATATAGCCGCCCCGGCGAATGCTTTCCACATCGACGCTGGCCGTCACCGTAGGCAGGTTCTGGCGCGAAAGTGCGAGCAGCGAGGGGCCGTCCGCGCGCTCGATGACGGCGGCCCAGGCGATGGCGGTTTCTACTGCGTCGCAGGGACGCCAGACATCGAGATTCGGAATCAGCCGCAGACCAGGAATATGTTCGATGGGCTGATGCGTTGGGCCATCTTCGCCCAGGCCGATGGAATCGTGCGTATAAACCATGATTTGCCGCAAGCGCATCAGTGCCGCCATGCGTATGGCGCTGCGGGCGTAATCTGAAAAGACAAGGAAAGTCGCGGTATAGGGAATCAGCCCGCCATGGAGCGCAAGACCGTTGGCAATGGATGTCATGCCGAATTCGCGCACGCCGTAATAACAATAATTTCCGCCCGTCTCCCGCGTCACGCCCTGGCTGCCCTGGACGAAAGTCAAATTGGACGCGGCCAGATCCGCCGAGCCGCCGAACAACTCCGGCAATACCGGTAGCAAGGCGGCGATGCTGTTCTGGCTTGCCTTGCGGGTAGCGATTTTTTCCGCCTTTTCCTGACAAGCGGCGATGAAGCGGGCGGCTGCTTCCGGCCAGTCGGCGGGCAATTCACGGCGGATGACGCGGCGCTCGAATTCAGCAGCCAGTCCCGGATGTGCGGTCTTGTAGGCATCGAACCGCTGTTGCCAATCATCTTCCCGCGCCGCGCCGCTGGCTTTGGCGTCCCAGGCGGCGTATACATCGGCGGGAATCTCGAACGGCGGATATCTCCAGCCGATCGCTTCACGAGTGGCGGCCACCTCCTTCTCGCCAAGCGGTGCGCCGTGGCAGTCATGGCTGCCCGCCTTGTTGGGCGCGCCCATGCCGATTACCGTCTTGCAGCAAATCAGCGAAGGCTTGCCGGTTTCCGCTTGGGCGGCTTCCAGCGCCGCTTCTATGGCCCGCGCATCGTGCCCGTCGACGCAGGCGATTACCTGCCAGCCGTAAGCCTCGAAGCGTTTTGGCGTGTCGTCCGAAAACCAGCCTTCGACATGGCCATCGATGGATATCCCGTTATCGTCGTAGAACGCGATCAACTTGCCCAGCCCCAGCGTACCCGCAAGCGAGCAAGCCTCGTGGCTGACGCCTTCCATCATGCAACCGTCGCCCAGGAACACATAAGTCCGATGATCGACGATCTCATGGCCGGGCCGGTTGAACTCGGCGGCCAGCGTCTTTTCCGCGAGCGCGAAACCCACGGCGTTGGCTATGCCCTGTCCAAGAGGGCCGGTCGTCGTCTCCACGCCGGGCGCATGCCCCGTCTCCGGATGCCCGGCGGTTCTGGCGCCGAACTGGCGGAAATTCTTCAGATCTTCAATGGACAGATCGTAGCCGGTCAAATGCA
>JAIRWW010000195.1 GCA_031268685.1 Azoarcus sp. | reverse complement strand
ATGTACGCGCACAATCACAATGCATGGCAACGGTCCCCGCGCGCAAACCCCAGTAGCGCAGTATCGATCCCGCGCCCCAGCATCAGCACTTTGAACAATTCTCCCATCTCGCGCGGCAGTGTCAGTTTTTGTACCGCGTTCGCCGCGCGAAGGTAATCCGCGCCGTCTCGCGGACCGCGCCGGGCGAGGCAGTCGAGCAGACCGCAATTGAGCAGGAACTGTCCCTGGCTGGTATAGCCAAGCACGTCCAGCCCGGCATCGAACCCGGCTTCGGCCATCGCGGTGAAGTCCACCGAGCCAGTAACATCGGCCAGTCCCGGCCACAAAAAAGGATCGTCATGGGCGCGATGGCGGTAATGGCACATCAACGTGCCTTTGGCGCGCGATGGCAGGTAAAACTCATCGCGCGGATAGCCGTAGTCGATCAGCAGCAATGCTCCCTGGCGCAAACGCTCCCCCCAGGCCGAAATCCATGCCGCCGCGGCAAGGTTTATTTCAGTCACATACTCGCCATCCCCACCCGGCGGCAATGGCAGACGCCGCGTGGCTTCCAGCACCGCCCCTCGCGCCGGACGGTCTTCCCAGGCAAACGCGCGCGGCGCGTCCGCCGCCGCCGCCAGCACAACGCCGCGTTCGTAAATACCCCCGTCTTTTGCCGCGATTACGTGCAGCGGCATGGCATCCAGCGCTTCGTTCGCCAACACAAGGCCGGAAAACGTCTCCGGCATAGTGTCGAGCCAGCGCACACACGACGCCAGCCGGGGCGCACGCCGGAGAAGCGTCTCGCGCTGGCGCGCACGCAACTCCGCCGAAAGCTCAAGAATGCCGTAATGCACCGGCAAGCAATGCCGGATATCGAGTTCGCACAATAAATCGGCGGCGAGATGCCCATCGCCCGCGCCAACTTCTATCACCTCGCAGGCGCTGGCGCGCATGATCTCCTCGGCTTGCGCCGCCAGCGCCTGCCCGAAAAGCGGGGTCAACCCAGGCGCAGTAATAAAATCGCCGTCAATGCCGAATTTTCTCGCGCCGCCGTCGTAATAGCCCAGGCCCGGCGCATAGAGCGCCAGCTCCATGTAGCGGTAAAACGGCATCCATCCACCAGCGGCGGCGATTTCGGCGGCGATCAGGGCAGTGAGGCGAGTGCTTTGTTCGAGCGCATCCGCATCGGGCAGGGGTAGATTCAGCATGAGACAAGCCTAAAAACAGATGACATCCAAGAAAACGGGAAAATGGCGCACAAGACAGACCACATCGGACATTGCCGCCCCGGCATGCCTCACAGATACAAGCGGCAAGCGTATGCAATACAGGCTGCGGCAAAACAGTGCCGTAATGACGCAAATATCTGATATTGTAGCCGTTCTGTGAGTTTTTCATGATGCACTGCGTCATTTTGCCTGTACAGTCATTTTGCATTTAACTAAAGTTTGCCTGAAGCATATACATAATCAGCGTAAATTGAGGTCATATTTCATGCCTTTTGCTCTGACCACCTCCGATGCTGCGGCATTTCCTCTGTGCGACGGCACCATTTTCCACGGCTGCACGATCCCCTTCACCATCACTACGCTCGACGAAGGCCGCTTTGTAGAGATCAACATGGCATTTGAAACCGCTTTCGGTTGGAAGCGTGAAGAATTGCGCGAAAAAACAGCGATCGAAGTCGGCCTCTGGAGTAACGCGGAAAACCGCAGACAGTTTCTGGAACAAATAAAGCGCGGAAACGGCATGCACCCGATCACGCTCGCCGCAGCCCGCCGGGACGGCATACTCCACCATTACCACACCTTCTCCATGCAGCTGAGTCACGAAGGCAGGCTTTATCTTTTCACCGCTTTCATAGACATACAAGATCAAATCGACGCCGAAAAAGAAGCGCGGGACAGCCGGAACCATCTTTTGCAGCTATACGACACCATGATCGACGGCTACGCCCGCGTAGACAAACACCTTCGTATCCAGGAGTGCAACCGCGCCTTCCGGGAAATGCTTGGATACACCGAAAATGAAATCCTGAACCTCACCCCTCGTGACATCACCCCATCCGACTGGCACAAACTCGACATCCGCATCGAGCAAGAGCAGCTATTCCGCCGGGGCTATTCCGATATCTACGAAAAAGAGCAATTGCGCAAGGATGGTTCGACGTTTCCCATCGAATTGCAGCTTTACCGCTGCCTCGACACCACCGGCAACTACGACGGGTTTTGGGGCGTCATACGCGACATCTCCGAGCGCAAACGGCAACAAGCGGATATCGATTACATCTCTTATCACGACTCATTGACCAATCTCCCCAATCGCGCCCTGCTCCTGGAAAAGCTGGAACACGCCCTGAAGCGGGCAAAGCACCTTTTCCCCAACCCCTCCAGCCAGGGCGCACAACCGGAAGACGGATACCAGATCGCGCTGCTTTTCATCGACCTGGACCATTTCAAGAACATCAATGACACCATGGGCCACGCCGTGGGAGACACGCTCTTGCAGATCGCGGCGGAAAAAATGCTTCACATCCTGCGGGAAAGCGACCTGCTCGCGCGCGTCGGCGGCGACGAATTCGTGATCCTGCTGGAAGCCCCAATTACCACGATCGCCGTCGCCGGCGTCGCCCAGCGCATTCTTTCCCTGTTTTCCATACCCATTCCATTGCAAGAAAAAGAAATCTACATGTCGGTCAGCGTTGGCGTCAGCCTGTTCCCCAAAGATGGGGACGATACCGAATCCCTGATAAAGCACGCCGAACTCGCCATGTTCCAGGCCAAAAGCGAAGGGCGCGGCGTTTCCCGTTTCTACGGGGCCGAACTCGGCGCGGGCATCCTGGAACGCATGACAATAGAACACGACTTGCGCGGCGCCCTGCAACGGCGCGAGTTCGTCCTTTACTACCAGCCCCAGATCACCCTGGCCACAGGCCAACTCGCCGGCGTGGAAGCCCTGTTACGCTGGATACACCCGAAGCGGGGCCTCATCCCGCCCGGGCAGTTCATCCCGATTGCCGAAGACATCGGCATCATCAGCGAGATCGGCGCATGGGTCTTGCAAGAAGCCTGCCGCCAAATGGCCGCATGGCGCGAGGACGGCTTTGAAGTACCGAGCATGGCAGTCAATATCTCCGCGCAACAATTCGAGCGCAGCAATCTCATCGCCATCGTCCGGGAGCAACTAGAAAAATATAGCCTGCCGCCACACACGCTGGAACTGGAAGTCACCGAATCCATACTCATGCACAAAACCGAAATGGTCATTGCCGCCCTTGAAGGCATCAAAAAAATGGGGGTTCGGCTGGCCATCGACGACTTCGGCACCGGCTATTCTTCGCTCGGCTACCTCAAAAGCCTGCCTGTGCAACGCCTGAAAATCGACACATCCTTTATCCGGGAAATCGGCCTCGACAACAACGACGAAGCCATCACCCGCGCCGTTATTGCGCTCTCGGCCAGTCTTGGCCTGGAAACCGTGGCCGAAGGAGTGGAGAGCAAAGAACAAGAAAAATTCCTGCGCGACGAAAATTGCCCAATCGTACAAGGCTTCCGCTACGCCCATCCCTTGCCCGCAGAAGAAATCCAGGCGCGCTACGCCTCAAGATCTAGTTAATTAACATAAATCAAGACGACAGCACTGGAATTTGAACGGCGATTATCTTTATCTGTTTGAGGAAGTCACAGCATTGTTGCCAAACGGTTTTGAGGCTCAACGGCTCAAGTCGCCCCCGGCTTGGCTTCCTCGATGACAGGTTCTTCCGCCGGCGGCTCCGGCGCGGGCGGCGCGGCAGTGCCATCCATCACGACGATCCGGCCGCGGTCGCGCTCGATGCGGTAGCGGTTGAGCTTCGTGACCGCCGCCTGGGCGATATCCCCGGCCTGATCCTCGAAGCCGGGCGCGGCAACCCAGTCGCGCATCGCGGTGCTGTCGCCCGCCAGACGGACAGTGCCTTCGCCTTCGCTGCAAAACACATCGATGCTGTCGCGGCGGTCGCCGCGCGCGTGGTAGAGGCAGGCAGGCGTGGTGCGTTCGGGGTGCAGCATGTCGCGCAGGCCACGCGGACTGCACACTTCGGCGGTCGTCGCGTTCCATTCAACGGTATCGAGGATGTCGGCCTGATGGAAAGGCGCGGCGATTTCGCCCAATTGCTGCGTGCCCGCGCCCGCCCAGATCGCAGGGATGCGGCTCATCGTGGCGCGGCCCCAACGGGACTGTTCGCCCGGACGCAGCGGCACCATCGCACGATGATCGCTGACGATGAGCAGGTTGCCACGTTCGAGGAAGCCGCGCGCTTTCAAGGCATCGTAGAAATCGCCCACGGTCTTGTCCA
>JAIRWW010000168.1 GCA_031268685.1 Azoarcus sp. | reverse complement strand
GCCATTTCACCCATACCGCCGAACTCTACTTTGTATTGTTTTGCATTCTTTTGCTTTAAGTCGATGGTATTTATTTCTGGCAATCCCGTGAGTTTGCCCACCATACCGACATGGGAACGGCGAACATATCTCCTCCGAACGGCACGAGTTCGTTTCCGGTGTATAGCACGATTCCCCGTCGGAAGCGTTTCGCTTCGGTTTCCCGCAGGTGGCGCAGGCTTTTGAAATCTCCGGAGGTAACGGTGGCGGCGGCTTTGACTTCGATGCCGGTAAGAAAGCCTTGCCGGTCTTCGAGCAAAAAGTCGATTTCCGCGCCGCCCTGGGTGCGGTAATGCCAGAGACTCAGGCCGCGCGCCGAAAAGGCGAGGTGCTTGAGGAGTTCGCTGGCGGCGAATGTTTCGACGAGCGCGCCGGGCAGCCCGGGCGATGCCGCGATGCCGCCAGCGGTAAGGCCGGTGATGTGGGCGAGCAGACCGGAGTCCGGCAGGAATACTTTCGGCGCTTTGACGAGGCGTTTGCCGGGGTTGCGCTCCCAGGCCGGCAGGCGATGAAGCAGGAACAGGGTTTCCAGCAGGGAGAAATAACGCTTGAGCGTGGTTTGCGCGATGCCGCTGCTGCGCGACAGTTCGGCGAAGTTCAGCAGGTTTGCGCTGCGGTGGGCGAGGATTTGGACGAGGCCGGGCATTTCGGCAAGCTGCCCGACACTGGCCAGTTCGCGCACATCGCGTTGCAGGATGGCTTGCAGGTAGCTGTCGAACCAGGCCGCGCGGCGGCGGGCGGATGTTCGCAGCACGGCTTCCGGAAAGCCGCCGGCCAGCAGGTGTTCGATAAAGACAGCGCGCTCGCAAGGCGGCGGCGCTTTGTCGAGTGCGCCATCGAAAAGCCAGTCCGCGCGGTTGAAATCTGGCTCGTCCGCACACTCGGCACAGGAAAAAGGCATGAGACTTACGATTTCCATGCGTCCGGCCAGCGAGTCGGCGAGCCTTGGGATGAGCATGACGTTGGCGGAGCCGGTCAGCAGAAAACGGCCCGCGCCTCCGCCCGCCGCGCGGTCGCGGTCGACCGCCGCCTTGATGGCGAGAAAGAGTTCCGGCGCGCGCTGGATTTCGTCCAGTGCCACCGGGCCATCCAGCGCCGCGATGAAGCCTGTCGGGTCGCTGCGCGCCGCGGACAGCGTGGAGTCGTCATCGAGTGTGAGATAACGGCGCGGCGCGGCTTCTGGCAGCGTTCGCGCGAGGGTACTCTTGCCGGTCTGGCGTGCGCCGCTGAGAACGACGACTGGCGTATCGGCAAGAGCTTCAAGCAATTGGGAGGCAATGTGACGGCGGTGCATGCCGGTCACTTTACGCCTGCATGTGGCTGGAAATCAACCACCAAATGGACGAAAATCATCCACCGCGTGGATGATTTTCGTCCATTTTATCTTGTGGTATTCCGTGTTGCCGGACGCTGTGAAAGGCGAAACCAAGCCTTTCGCAGCGTCCGGAATGTTCCAGATTACTTGGCGCGGCATCGTCAGATTGAACTTGGCGAAAACTTGCCATCCAGGCATCCGAGGCCGTTCAAACGTCGATATTCTGTGCCCGCAGCGCGTTCGATTCTATGAAAGCGCGGCGCGGTTCGACATCGTCGCCCATCAAGGTGGTAAAGATTTCGTCGGCGGCGATGGCGTCGTCGATCTGCACGCGCAGGAGACGGCGTACCGCCGGGTCCATCGTGGTCTCCCAAAGCTGGTCGGGGTTCATTTCGCCCAGCCCTTTGTAGCGCTGCTTGGTCAGGCCGCGTTCGACTTCGGCAAGCAGCCAGGCGATGGCGTCGGAGAAACGGGTGACTGCCTGCCGCTTGTCGGCGCCGCGGCAAATTTCAGCGCCGGGGCCGATCAGGCCGGAGATGGGTTCGGCGGCGTTGCGGATGCCGCGATAGTCGCCGGAGGCGAGAAAGTCGGCTTCGATCCAGCTCAGCCGCCGGTTGCCGTGGTGCATGCGCTCGATGGCGAGACGCCAGCTTTCGGATTCTTCGTGGAATTCGGCATGCACCAGCAGGCCGTCAGGCAGGAAGGTTTGCAGTTTGCTTGCGGAGGCGCGGGCGGCGGCTTCATCGGCGAGATCCAGGGCGAGGTCGTGCGCGAGGATGGCGTGCAACACCTCGGAATCGATGAAGCTGGCCAGACGCTTGATGATGGCTTCGGCCAGCAGGTAGCTGCGCGCCAGCCCGCCAAGGGTTTCGCCTGCAATGGGTTCAGCGCCTTCGCGCGGCACTAGCGAAGCGCCATCGAGCGCGAGCTTGAGCAGATGGTTGTTCAGCTCGTGGTCGTCCTTGATGTAGATCTCGGTCTTGCCGTGCTTGAGCTTGTAGAGCGGCGGCTGGGCGATGTAGATGTGGCCGCGTTCGACGAGTTCGGGCATTTGCCGGTAGAAGAAGGTCAGGAGCAGGGTTCGGATGTGCGCGCCGTCGACGTCGGCGTCGGTCATCAGGATGATGCGGTGGTAGCGCAGTTTTTCAGGCTTGTAGTCGTCCTTGCCGATGCCGGTGCCAAGCGCGGTAATCAACGTGACGATGGCTTCCGAGCCGATGAGCTTCTCGAAACGGGCTTTTTCGACATTGAGCACCTTGCCGCGCAGGGGCAGGATGGCCTGGAATTTGCGGTCGCGCCCTTGCTTGGCCGAGCCGCCAGCGGAGTCGCCCTCGACGATGTAGACCTCGCATAGCGCCGGGTCTTTTTCCTGGCAGTCGGCGAGTTTGCCGGGCAGTCCCGCGCCATCGAGCACGCCCTTGCGGCGCGTCATTTCGCGCGCCTTGCGGGCGGCCTCGCGCGCGCGCGCGGCTTCGACGATCTTGCCGCAGATGGTTTTGGCGTCGATCGGGTTTTCGAGCAGGAAGTCGCCGAGCCGCGCCGCCACAACTTCTTCCACCGCCGGGCGGGCCTCGGAGGAAACCAGCTTCATCTTGGTCTGGCTGGCGAACTTGGGGTCGGGCATCTTCACTGACAGGACGCAGGCCAGCCCTTCGCGCATGTCGTCGCCGGTTACGTCGACCTTGGCTTTTTTGGCGATTTCGTTTTCTTCGATGTATTTGTTGATAACCCGCGTCATTGCCGCGCGCAGCCCGGTGAGGTGGGTGCCGCCGTCGGCCTGCGGGATGTTGTTGGTGTAGCACAGCACCTGTTCCTGGTAGCTGTCGTTCCACTGCATGGCGACTTCGACGTCGAGCTCGGCTTCGACCGCGCCGGTGGAAATGCGGCTGGAACCCGTGGCGTAGAAGGCCGTGGGGTGCAGCACGGTTTTGCTGCGGTTGATGTATTCGACGAAGCCCTTGACGCCGCCTGCGAAGGCGAAATCTTCTTCTTTGCCGGTCTGCTGGTCGACGAGACGGATTTTTACGCCGTTGTTGAGAAAGGAGAGTTCGCGCAGGCGCTTGGCGAGGATGTCGTAGTGATATTCGATATTGCCGAAGATTTCTTCGTCGGCGAGGTAGTGCACCTTGGTGCCGCGCTTCGAGGTTTCTCCGATGACTTTCATCGGAGAGGTTTCGATGCCGTTGACCATTTCGATCACGCGATCCTGCGCTATGCCGTGATGGAATTCCAGGAAGTGGCGTCTGCCGTCGCGGGCTATGGACAGTTGCAGCCATTTGGAGAGGGCATTGACGCAGGAGACGCCCACGCCGTGCAGGCCGCCGGAGACCTTGTAGCTGTTCTGGTTGAACTTGCCCCCCGCGTGCAGTACGCACATGACGATTTCCGCCGCGCTGCGCTTGGGTTCGTGCTTGTCGTCCATCTTGACGCCGACGGGGATGCCGCGCCCGTTGTCGGTGACGGAGATGGAATTGTCGCTGTGGATCGTCACCACGATGTCGTCGCAGTGTCCGGCCAGCGCTTCGTCGATGGCGTTATCGACCACCTCGAACACCATGTGGTGCAGGCCGGTGCCGTCGGAAGTGTCGCCGATGTACATGCCGGGGCGTTTTCTGACCGCTTCCAGCCCTTCGAGTTGCTGGATGCTGGATTCGTCGTAGTCGTTATTGGCTGGGCCGGACTGATTTTGCTGCTCGGACATGGAAACCTCGGCAGGGAAGCTGGGATGGTTTTGAAGCGAAATGCGGACTGCGGCGCGGAAAACCTTCGCGCCAGAGTCCGCGCCGCAGGGAAGGGCTGAGCCGCTCAGATGCGCATCGGCATGACTACGTATTTGAAGCTGTCGTTGCCGGGCAGGGTGATGAGCGCGCTGGAATCGCCATCCCGGAAACGCCATTCGATGTTTTCCGACGATACATTGTTGAGCACGTCCAGCAGATAGCCGACGTTGAAACCGATATCCAGGCGTTCGCCGTGGAAATCGACTTCGATTTCTTCTTGCGCTTCTTCCTGCTCGGTGTTGGAACTGATGATGGACAATATGCTGTTGTCCAGCACCATCCGTACACCGTGGAATTTTTCGTTGGAAAGAATCGCGGCCCGTTGCAGGGCGGAGAGCAAAGGTACGCGCGGCAGGGCGATGCAGCCAGGGTGGTCTTGCGGGATCACGCGCTGGTAATCGGGGAACTTGCCGTCAATGAGTTTTGTGACGAATTCGACCGAACCGAAACGGAATACGGCCTGGTTGCCAGCGAGGACGATATCGACCGGATCGTCGTTATCACCGATCTGGCGCGAAAGTTCGAGGATGGTCTTGCGCGGCAGTATGGCTTCGCTGCGGGAGTCGACGGGGGCTTCGAGTCCGCAGGTCGCATAGGCCAGACGGTGGCCGTCGGTCGTCACCAGCGTCAGCGTCCCGCCATCGGCGATGAGCAGCAGTCCGTTGAGGTAATAGCGGATGTCCTGCTGTGCCATGGCGTAGGCCACTAGCGCCAGTTGTTGCTTGAGTATGCGCTGCGGCACTGAAAAGCGCGCCGCTTCGCTGGCGGGCGGGGTGAGCAGCGGGTATTCGTCGGCGGGCAGCGTCTGCAACTGGAAGCGGCTGCGCCCGGCCTTGACGGTGAGGCGGCGTTCTTCGAGCGCAAGGCTGACTTCGGTGTCTGGCAGCGCGCGCAGGATGTCTTGCAGCTTGCGCGCGCCCACGGTAATGGCGGCGTCTTCCCCGCTGGCATTGCCCGTGGTGATGGTGCGTATCTGGATTTCGATATCGGTGGCGGTAAAGGTCAGGCGGTCGCCTGACTTTTCGATCAGCACGTTCGAGAGTATGGGCAGGGTATGGCGTTTTTCGACGACGCCAGATACCGCTTGCAGCGGCGCGAGCAGCGCATCACGAGGGGCTTTTAGCAGGAGCATGGTCGGTTCGGCAGGAGGAGGAAAAAATCCGGATTGATGAAAAAAATCGGTCTGGAACGATGGCTCATCCCCGCAAGACCTGGGTGAGCACATGCACGTCATGGTTGAGCTGCTGGTCGCGCTGGCGCAGGCCGGTCACGGTGCGGCAGGCGTGCAGCACCGTGGTGTGATCGCGTCCGCCGAAGGCTTCGCCGATCGCGGGCAGGGACATCGCGGTCAGTTCCTTGGCCAGCCACATTGCTACCTGACGCGGACGCGCGATGGCGCGGGTGCGTTTCTTGGAGTGCATGTCGGTGACCTTGATCTTGTAGTAATCGGCTACTGTCTTCTGGATGTGTTCGACTGACAGTTGGCGGTTGTGGGCGTTGAGCAGATCCCTGAGCGCCTCCTTGGCGAGATCGAGCGAAATGTCGCGGCTATGAAAACGGGCGTAGGCGACCACCTTGTTGAGCGCGCCTTCGAGTTCGCGCACGTTCGAGCGCAGGTTCTTGGCGATCAGAAAGGCCACGTCGTCGTCGAGCGCCACTTTCAGCGCCTCGGCCTTCTTTTGCAGTATGGCGACGCGCATTTCCAGTTCTGGCGCTTCGATCTGTACCGTCAGCCCCCAGTCGAAGCGCGAGATCAGGCGGTCTTCCAGGCCCTGGATATCCTTGGGGTAGGTGTCACAGGTGATGACGATCTGTTTTTTTGCCTCGGTGAGCGCATTGAAGGCGTGGAAGAACTCTTCTTTTGTCCTGTCCTTGGTGCGGAAAAACTGGATGTCGTCGATGATGAGCAGGTCGAGCGAACGGTAATAGCGCTTGAGCGCGTCGAAGCTTTTTTGCTGGTAGGCGCGCACCACGTCGGAACCGAAATCCTCGGAATGCACGTAGCGCACTACCGCGCGGGGGTTATGCTTGAACACTTCGTTGCCGATGGCATGCACGAGGTGGGTCTTGCCCAGTCCGACGCCGCCGTAGATAAAGAGCGGGCTGTAGGACGTGCCTGGATTTTGTGCCACCTGCTTGGCCGCGGCGCGGGCGAGGTCGTTGGCGCGGCCCGTAACCAGGGTATCGAAGGTGAAATCGGGATTGAGCCGGGTTTTTTCGTAGGCGAAGTCGGCGTTGGGCGCAGCGCTGGACGGCGTGTTTACGGGCTGCGCTTTGTCTGTGGCGGCGGTTTTGGGCGCGGCAT
>JAIRWW010000137.1 GCA_031268685.1 Azoarcus sp. | reverse complement strand
TCCTTGCTCTCCGGCGCTTCCCACCACCAGCGCCCGGCGCGGAGGTCTTCGCCGAGGCTGATCGCGCGCGTGCAAGGCGCGCAGCCGATGCTGGGGTAGAAGCGTTCGTGCAGGGCGTTGCAGGGAAGCTCATGGAGACGGATGTAGGCCCAGACTTCGGTTTCCGACCAATCGGCGAGGGGGTTGAGTTTGATGAGTCCGTGCGCGGCGTCGGTTTCGCGTTGCGCCAGTCCGTCGCGGGTGGGGGATTGCGCGGCGCGCAGACCGGTGATCCAGGCTTTTTTCCCGGCCAGCGCCCGTTGCAGGGGGTCGAGTTTGCGCACCCGGCAACAGGCGCGGCGCAGCGCCACCGATTCGTAGAAGGCGTTGATGCCGTGCGCGCGCACGTAGGTTTCTACCGCGCTGGTTTCGGGGAAAAAGAGCTTGAACCGGCTGCGGTAGCGCGCTTCCAGTTCGGCCAGCAGGGCGTAGGTTTCGGCGGGCAGCCGCCCGGTGTCGAGCAGGAAGATGTCGACGGGCAGGCGGGCGCTGAAAAGGATGTCGGTCAGGACGACGTCTTCTGCGCCCAGGCTGTTGGCAAAGGTGAGCGCCTCGCCGAATTCGGCGGCGGCGGCGGTGAGAAAATCCCGCGCCGCAGCGGTCTTTGCCGCCACCGCCGCGCGCAGGGCGCCGGTGAGCGCGGGATGGATGGCGGGGTTGCGGACGGGCGGAGCTTGAATGGTGCCGGAGGTCATATGCGTGTTTCTTGTGAACGTCGTACCCGCCGCCACAGCGGGAGAGGGTTGTCGACCGCGCCTTGGTAGGGGTGCGCGAACAGTCCGAGGCTGGCGGCGGCGTCTTCCAGTTGCGCGCGAGTGTAACGCCCCGCGCGGGGCGCGAGCGTATCAAAGCCGCAGCGGAACATGAAGGCGAAGTAGTCCCGCTGCACGTCGCCGACGGCCCACAGCGGCCCGCGATACTGGAAGCGTTTACGCAGCAGGGCGGCGCTGGAATAGGCGCGGCCATCCACGGCTTTGGGAAAATCCAGCGCGAGCAAGGGTAAGGCGGCGAGATCGACGGCGGCAATCAGGGCTTCGACTTCTTCGCAGGCGTCCAGCCAGAGGGCGATTTCCCCGGCGTCGAAGCGCGCTTGCAAGGCGGCGCGGCGTGCCTGCCACAGGGCCAGCGGGACGATGAGCTTGCCCGTCGCGGGTACGGCGAGGCCAGCGACCAGATCCGGCGGGGCGGCGGCTTCGCCCGTATTGCGCGCCAAGCCCGCCTTGCCGGTGGCCTTGGGCTTGGGGGCGTTGCCGGGCGGGTAGGGGATGAGCGTCCAGTCCTCTTTTTCGATGCGTCCTCCGGCGCGGATGACGTCCGGGAAGCGCCATGGTGGATGTTCTTCGCCAGGTTCGGAGCAAGCGGCAATACTGTTCATATGATTCATTCCTGTTGCCGATCGGTATTAACCGCTCGGGCTGAGCCTGGTCGAAGCCCATGATTCTGTGGGCAATGCCCTTCGACAAGCTCAGGGCGAACGGAATAATCCGAAGTTTCCCAAAGAACCGGATCGGTTCCCATCTGATCCGAAACTTCCCAAAGAACCAGATCGGTTCCCCCCCGTTCGGGCTGAGCTTGTCGAAGCCCCGGGTTCCATGAGCAATGCCCTTCGACAAGCTCAGGGCAAACGGCACTCATTGCCATATAGTTCAGGGCTTCTTCAGGCATGTTGCGGCTCCCGTGGTTTTGTTGTCTTTTCTTTGTCGCCGCCATAGACCCTGGCCTTGAAGGCGTCGATGCCGAGGCGGCGGAATGTGTCGATGAACCGCTCTCCGGGCTGGCGCGCGTCGGCGTAGGCGACAAGGATTTTTTCGATGATGCCCGGTATTTCCTCGGCGGGGGCGGCCCGTCCGATGATCTCCCCGAGGCTGGCATCGAAGCCCTGCGCGCCGCCGAGCGAGATTTGATACCACTCGCCGCCATCCTTATCCACGCCGAGGATGCCAATGTTGCCGATGTGGTGGTGGCTGCACGAGTTGATGCATCCGGAAATGTTCAGTTCGATATCCCCGAGGTCGAACAGGCGGTCGAGATCGGCGAATTTTTCTTGCACCTCCAGCGCAAGCGGCACGGAGCGGGCATTGGCCAGCCCGCAAAAGTCGCCGCCGGGGCAACAGACGACGTCGGTCAGCAGGCCCGTGTTGGGCGTCGCCAAATTCGATGCGCGGGCATCCCGCCACAGTTCGGGCAGAGCGTCTAGCCGCACTTCGCCCAAAACCAGGTTCTGGGCGTGCGTGCTGCGGATGAGGCCGAAACTGTAGCGTTCGGCCAGATCGGCGACGGCTTCCATTTCTTCGGAAGTCACATCTCCCGGCGCGCGGCCCGCACGTTTGAGCGAGAGCGTTACCGCGCGGTAGCCGGGCTGTTTGTGGGGATGGACGCAACGCGCTATCCAGGCGGCGAATGCGGGATGTCCGGTTTGCACGGCGCGCAGGCGGTCGAGCGCGGCGGATTCGTCGCCCGCCGCTTCGTCGTATGGCGGCGGGGTGAAGAAGGCGTCGACGCGCGCCAGTTCCGCTTCGGACAGGGTCGAGGGGCCGTCCCGGAGGTGCGCCCATTCAGCATCGACCTGTTCGCGCAGCTTTTGCGCGCCGAGGCTCTGCGCGAGGATTTTGATCCGCGCTTTGTAAAGATTGTCGCGCCGCCCATAGCGGTTATAGACGCGCAGAATCGCTTCGCAATAATTCAGCAGTTCCCGCCACGGCAACGCATCGTGCAGCGTCACGGCCAGCACTGGCGTGCGCCCCAGCCCGCCGCCCGCCAACACCCGCACTTTTATCTCACCGTCGCCGTCCCGGTAGAACGCGAGACCCACGTCATGAACACGCAAGGCGGCGCGGTCTTGCTTTGCGCCGCTGACGGCGAACTTGAACTTGCGCGGCAACTGGGAGAATTCCGGATGCAGGCTGCTCCACTGGCGCAGGATTTCGGCGAACGGGCGCGGATCGACTTCTTCATCCGCGGCGATGCCCGCCAGATGATCCGCCGTGATGCTGCGGATGCAACTGCCGGAAGTCTGGATGGCATGCATGCCGACTGTGGCCAGTTCGGCCAGGATGTCGGGCACATCGGCGATTTTCGGCCAGTTCAGTTGCAGATTCTGCCGCGTGGAAAAATGGCCGTAGCCCTTGTCGTAGCGGCGGGCGACACAGGCCAGCGCACGCAATTGCGGGCTGGACAACAACCCGTAGGGAACGGCAATGCGCAGCATCGGCGCGTGGCGCTGCACGTAGAGGCCGTTTTGCAGGCGCAGGGGGCGAAATTCGTCTTCCGTCAATTCGCCCGCCAGATAGCGGCGCGTCTGGTCGCGGAACTGGGCCACGCGGGCTTCGACGAGCGCTTGATCGTAGGCATCGTATCGGTACATAAAAACTCCCTGTTTTCGTCCGGGTATAGGGACGTTCTGTACAATTCCGTTCGCCTTGGGCTTGCCCACATTCCGTTCGCCCTGAGCCTGTCGAAGAGCATTCCCCACGAAGCCACGAGCAACAAGCAAATTCAGCCCGAATGGCTTGGAACGGTGGCGCATCGTAAGCAGGATGTTAAGAAGAGAAACGGAATTTGAGTTAGTCTTTAAGAAGATTTGATTATTAAGAGGTGGAATATGAATCTCCAGCAACTGCGCTATATCCACGAAGTCGCGCGCCACGGCCTGAACGTCTCGGATGCTGCGGAGTCGCTCTTTACCTCGCAGCCCGGCGTCTCGAAGCAGATTCGCCAACTCGAATCCGAACTGGGGGTAGAGATTTTCGTGCGCCACGGCAAACGTTTGGCGGCGGTGACGGAACCGGGGCGGGCGGTGCTCGACATCGCCAGCCGCATCCTTGGGGAAATAGACAATCTGCAACAAGTTGGCGCGGAGTTCTCCGCCGAAGATGCCGGGCGGCTGTCGATTGCCACCACCCACACCCAGGCGCGCTACGCCCTGCCGACGGTAATCCGCGATTTCATGCGGCGCTACCCGCAAGTCCGGCTCGAACTCCACCAGGGCAACCCGAAGCAAGTATGTGAAATGGTGCTGGACGGCAGCGCCGATCTGGCCATCGCCACTGAATCCATCGCCGACTATGAGGAACTTGTGACCCTGCCGTGCAGGCAATGGAACCGCTGTGTCGTGGCGGCGCCGCGCCATCCCGTCCTGCGCGAACAGCCGCTCACGCTGGAAGCGATCGCGCGCTACCCGCTCATCACCTACGACGACGCTTTCACGGGCCGCGGCCAGATCAACAAAGCCTTCCTCGGGCGCGGCCTCAAGCCCCGCATCGTGCTCACCGCCATTGACTCGGATGTAATAAAGACTTACGTGGCGATGGATCTCGGCATCGGCATCCTCGCCCGCATGGCCTACGATCCGGCGGTGGATCGCAGCTTGGGGATGATCGAGGCCGCCCATCTGTTCGAGTCGAGCACCACCCGCATCGGCCTGCGCCGCCGCGCCTGGCTGCGCGGCTATGTGTATGCCTTCATCGAAGGCTTCGCGCCGCATCTGGCGCGCAAGATGGTGGAAATGGC